>JBCDGH010000001.1:0-72951 GCA_038751365.1 Patescibacteria group bacterium
CGCTAGTTTAATTTACCATCTCACTATGTTGCTTATTCACTTTGACAATATCATTGTTGTGATCTTAATTTTATCAAAATTAGTTATATAATATTTCTTACTTTGAGATATATGAATGAGAAAAATCAAGCTGGAACTAAAAATCACAATGATGGAAGCGAACTATTATGGTCTGAGTCAAATAAGGAGGATATAGACAAAGTTAATTCGCAGTTTTCAAGTAATAATGAATCTAATAGTTCTCGCTCTAGTATGTCTAAGGGTAAATCACTTTCTAGGTCGATTAGCAACTTTTTTAGGACTATAGGAGTAGTAACTGTCTTAATCTTAGTATGTATCAGTGCTTTATTCAGCTATATTCTTTTACAGCCTCAAAGCAATGTAAGTAAGTTGATTATAAATAATACTTTGCTTAATGATTTCATTGATTCAGACAAAGCTGAAAATGATTCGGGAACAATTATTAGAGAAGAAGCTGCTTCAAACATAACTAATATTTTAGGTTTGGATAATGATCAAGGACCTTTTGAATTCGCTGAACCTGAAGATGCTAAGACGACTATAGAGCTGGTACAACTTGCTCTACCTTCAGTTTTATCTTTGAGTATTAAAGAAGAGGGTAGTCGACTCGGTGATTCTAATTTGGTTTCTGGGACAGGTTTTATAGTTAGTGAGGATGGTTTAGTAGTTACCAATAAGCACGTTATTGCTAGTGAGTGCAATGATAATAGTAACAGTATCAATATATCTGGCTCGACAAACTCTCAGCAGGCTTATGAACTAGATCTTGTAAGCGTAGACCCGATAGATGATATTGCTATCTTAAAGATCAGAAATCCTGACAACACTACATTCTCTCCAGTTGACTTTGGAGATAGTAATAATACTAAAGTTGGCTCTGAGGTTATAGCTATCGGTAATGTCTTAGGTCAACTACAGAATACTGTTACCAAAGGAATTATTTCTGGAACGAATAGAAGTGTCGAAACTTCAAGATCTAATTCTATCGACGATAGTTGTACTCAATCTAGGGTTACTTTCATTGATAACCTAATTCAGACTGATGCTGCAATTAACAGGGGAAATTCTGGAGGACCTTTATTTGATAGTTCTGGATTGTTGATTGGTATGAACACCTTGGGTACTTCTGATTCTCAAAACATCGGTTTTGCTTTATCTTCCAACTTAATACTCGCCAATCTCAATAGTTATCGTGAAACTGGAATTATCACTCGACCAAGGTTAGGAATTTACAGCAGACCTCTTACACCCTTACAAAAGCAGGAAAGTGCCTGGTTGCCAGTGGACTATGGAGAGATACTCCTTAATCCTAGCGAGCTTGATTCTGCAGTTAGTACTGGTTCACCTGCAGATCAGATAGGATTACAAGCTGGTGATATTATTCTTGAAGTGAACGGAGAAAAATTAGAAGCTACAGATCAAAACCCGTCACCACTCAGAAGAATTATTCTAAGTAAAAAACCAGACGAGGAAATCACCCTAACAGTAAGAAAAGCTACAAGAGGTAATTCAGTTAGTGGTTTTCAATACGAGTCTGATGATCAGGAATTGAGTGTGAAGTTGGGGGGTATAAGTTTTGAACTAAACAATAGGTAAAATATCTGCTTCTGCAACATCTGTGAGTACTTCATAACCTTTTTTAGTAACCAAAACTGAATGCTCGATATGTGCTGAATTTACTCTTTCCTTGCTTATAACTATATCTAGATCACTACCCGGAGCTGGCACAAAATCTACTTCTCCACTACCTAGCGTGATCATTGGTTCGATAGCTATTACCTGGTTTTCAAAGAGTCTAGCCCCTTTTCCTTTTTGCCCTGCATGTAGAATATGAGGTTCATCATGAGGTTTGTATCCTAAGCCATGACCACCCAGATCAAGGACATTTCCTAATCCAGCTTTCTTAACCACACTATTAACAGCAAATCCTATATCACCTACCTTCTTTCCAGCTTTTACTTCTCGAATACCTGCCCATAGTGCTTCTCTAGTTTTATCTACCAGTAATTTTGTTTCTGGTGCTACTTTACCTACAGTGATTAGAATACACATGTCACTAAATAGTCCTTTGTAATTAACTCCACAATCGAAGCTTACAACACATGTTTCGGGAATAATTTTACTATCTGGAGACATTCCATGAACTACTTCTTCATTTAATTCAGTAATTAGAGCGTAGGGATATCCATACAAGCCTAGAAATGCCGGCTTAGCTTCATACTTATTTATAAAGTCAATTGCAAATCTATTTAGTTCACCTGCTGAGACACCTGGTTTGACCATTTTTTCGATATGACTAAGACAACTAGCCAAAATCCTAGCACTGTATCTCAGTCTTTCTAAATCTGAGGAATTCTTAATAATCGACATCTAATAGATGTATAAACACTGTTTCGTGTTTTAGTCTAGGTTAGATGTTTGATCTCGAAATTCTAGACAAAGCCGGAAAAATACTACTGTAATAAATATAGTTATGAATACAATCTCTAAAATTATATTTGCTGCCTACACTCTCCTTGTTATTTTATTTAGTATTTCTGGATTTATATTCTTAGGCATATTAGCTGATGAAAATGTAAAATTTGATAGTTTCGCTAAGGTATACATTTTTGGTGTGGAGCTTAATTACAATGTTATACCCTACTCTTTAGGTTTTTTACTAATAGCCACAATAGCGATACAGATTGCTTTTTACTCTAAGTTTTTGAGAAAAAGTAATTAGCCTTGTTAGGTTGACTAAATTATCTTTCCCAACCTTTTATTGGTATATGAGTGAAATTACTAAAAAAGAAATTGGAGAAAAATTATTAGGCTCTCCCACAGAATAACGCCTAAATCAGTGGATTGTTTCTAAGATTTTTTAAAAGTAATTTGTAAATATTATCTTGTCTATGATTAAACCTAAATTCAGTTTCTTTTAAAAAGATTGGGAAATTAGACTCAGTCATACCATTAAATTTTGCTAGTCTCCGTTTTGCATAAGCCCAAAATGATTCAATGCCATTTACGTGATTCTTACCTCTAGCAAATTCATTGTGAGAATGAAATATTCGATAATGCTCATATCCATTCAATACTAGTCCATCATATGCTTTCCAGCCATCTGTATACACTTTAGAATCTTCTAATACTTTTCCTTGAATAATAGGGAGTAATTCCTCTCTAGAACAGTGTTTAACAATTTGAGTATACACACCACCATTACGTTTTAACAGTCCAAACACTGGTGTTTTACCAGCTGCTCCTCTTCCTCTTTTTCCTCTAACTCTTTTAGCTCCAAATATGATTCGTCTAATTCAACTTCACCACCAATATAGTCCTTACTTTCAATGATTGATATATTTGCTAATCTTTTTCTTAATAGAGTAAATATTCTTTCTGCCGTATTGATATGTACTCCTATGATATAGGCACATCTAGACGCAGTATTATCTGCAGAATAACACTTGAGAAGTAGTCTAAATTTAGCTTCAGAAAGTTTAGAACTTTTTATGTACTTGTTTTTCATGTCTTAATAAGGTTTATATACCATATTAAGTTATTGTTCTAGGGGAGAGCCATAATTAAAACAAAATAGACCAGATGAGTACGAGAATGTTATCAACGGCTTAGCTAAACTTTCTCCTGAGTTAGGTGATTTTCTGTTGGAGTTTGTGTATGGGTCTGTCTGGTCAAGATCGTATACTGAGAGCCCAACTATTGATGTTAAAACTAGAGCTCTGGTGACCATTTCCTGTTTAGCTTCTACGTCAATGATGCCTCAACTGAAGTCTCATATTGGAGGAGCTTTGAAAGTCGGGGTAAAGAAAGAAGAAATCATCGAGTCTTTGGTACATTTATCTGTTTATGCCGGCTTTCCTAAAGCAATCAATGCCCTGAAAGTAGCTCAGGAAGTGTTTAAAGATTTTTAGTAAGTCGGTTATAGGATATTATAGGCAGTTCTGAGATATAATATAAACCTATATCCATGCACTTTTTTAGTTTGTTTACCATCTCTTAGTAGCTAAAATTACTCTAATTCTATGGTTACTTATTTTGAGTATAATGTGATATTGTAAATACCAACTTTGTCTAATTACTCTACATATAGAGGTTCAACGTTAGTTTTACTAATATAGTTTGTTAAGTTATACTATCTCTCAATCAAAAAACAAAAACTAAAAAAATATACATGTTCGCACAAGCAAATAAACCAAAAAACAAATATGAAAGAGTCATGCCAGTACCGTCGGTTGGAGAGATAAATAGAAAAGAAGCTTCTCTAACCGAAATTTTAGATAAAATAGAGATGGTGGAAAAGCATATGTCTAAATATGCACATGACAAGTTGTTATCACAATCTCAGGAGTATAAAAATCAAAAAACTGATGTGGTAAAGATACTAAACCCAAATGCGTTTATATTTGAGGTGTTCAAGTATATAGATAAATATGGATATACTTTTGACCTGTGGAAGTTTGATATTAAAAAAATGAGAAACATTGATCTTGCTGGTGCTGGTGATTTTACTATTGGTAAATTAGGCAATGCTTTATCAGAAAAGCTAAAAACTTACTCTGAACAAGATATTAATATTCAAATTAGTAGATATCGCGGAGATGAGTTTATGGTATTAATACCAGAAAAAAATAGTGCTGGAGAAATAATCGATAAGCAAGAGATTATTAATGATTTCACAGCAGAAATTCAAAAAATAAGTGCAGAGTCTTATGATATAAGAAAGAGAAGTTGTAGAAAAAAACTTAGATATCCATTCCTACACTTATGAGCTAGATGATGAAGAAAAGTTTAATAATTTAATTTATAAAATGTTAACCAAAAAAACTATTTCCGACCCAGATGAGTTAACATCAGTCAAAGATGAGGTAAGAAATTCTACTGTACATGATACATTTAACGAAGGGTTTTCAAAAACACTAGAAGATAACAAAATCAAGGAAAAATTTCAAAAAATGATTAGAACAGACCCTTCGCTTGGTAAAATATTAATACCAGCAGCTAGCCTAGGAAAAAAATTTATAAGCGATGCAATTACAGCTCTGGATTTCTTAAATTCTAGTCCTTTTGTTGAGGGCGAAACTTTGTATCAAATGGGTAATATTTATGAAAAAATAGACAAGAAAAACATACTAGCGTGTGTATCAGTTGATTTTTTATTTTTAAAATATGTTAATGGTTACAGCAATACTGAAGGTGATAGATTTATTGAGTCAATCTGGAAACTAATAACGAACAAACTAAAAGAACCAAAATATAAATCTTTAGCTGAAAGAATTCTTTTTCATACTGATAGGTATAAACCTATTTTAAGTTTAAAAAAAAGTTTATCTTTAGGTCTTGGCTCACAAAATGAAAGGCTTTTTAATGATTTGGTTAAAGAGTTAAATGCATATGCAATGCACGATTTTGAAATCATGAATGAAGACGAAAGGATAAAAATAACTGCTCCATATGGAATTTCAAATGTAGAATCTGTGGATGCACTATCTAATAAGCCTGAAATTGAGAAAAATAGCTTTTTTAAGGATCAAGCTAATGATGCTTCTGATAATGTAAAGTATAATTTACTTCAGTCTGAAATTTTTGTTGAAACTATTATTAAAATACTATCTAACCCAGAAGAATATAATGAAAATAAAATGGCGGATAGTAATGACAAACTATTATTTGCAATATCTGATTATTTTTTAAATTCAGCGACTAGAGGAGATGAACATTGCTCAGAAATGCTTGAATATTTATATAAAGTCCAAACTAACGAGAATTCTAATCATAATAATCTCCCCTCAGAATCAATAGCCATTGGTAAATTATTGTTTCAATATCTAGACGCTAAAGATCTCTTAAATAAAGATCAAATAAATAAATACAAAGAATCATTTGATACTATTTAATGTCAGGAATAAAGTAACTTATTTTAGACTTAAATATAATACAGTCCTATCTCCTGATCTAGAATAACCTGACCTTTTTGTACTGTTACCACACGTTTTTTTAGTTTATCCACTACTTCTTGTTCGTGAGTAGCTAGTATTACAGTAGTTCCTGAATTATTTATTTTCAGTAGTAAAGTTATAATATCGTAGGTATTCGCTTTGTCTAGCTGACCAGTAGGCTCGTCAGCAATAAGTAGGATAGGGTTGTGCGATAGAGCCCGCGCGATAGAAACTCTTTGTTTTTCTCCTCCACTTAGTTCTTTAGGGTAGTTCTTGGCTTTTTCAGGAATACCAACTAATTCTAAAAGTCTAGGTACATCTCTTGATATCTCCTTCTTACTTGCCCCAGCCACCTCCATGGCAAGACTTACGTTTTCAAAAACTGTGCGGCTAGGTAATAGCTTATAGTCCTGGAAAATATAGCCAATTCTACGTCTTAAGTAGGGTAAAAACTCAGGTTTAATTTTATCAACGCGGATGTCTTCGATCCAGACCTCACCCTCATTATCCGGCCTCTCTTCTCCAGTTAACATTTTTAGAAGGGTTGATTTACCCGCACCAGAATGTCCGATAATAGACACAAATTCACCAGCTTCAATAGTAAGGTTAATAGATTCAAGTGATGATTGTTGCTTGTTAGAGTACTTTTTACTTACATTAACTAGGCGTATCATAATCGTTGTGATGTTAAAGTACAATACTATGGTTGTCAACGAACTTTAAGTAGTCTATAATTGACAAAGTATCAGTACATTAGTTACAACTCAAAATATTAAACAAAAAAATTTATGAATCTACTAAAATTTTATAGAAATGGTCTGAAAAATCCAAATACTAGATGGGCTTTTATTCTTTTTACTTTTCTATACTTATTGAGTCCGATAGATTTGATATTTGATTTTATTCCTTTTTTCGGTCAGATTGATGATATTGCTTTGATATTTGTTTTCATTACTGAAATGTTTAAGATTTTAGTGCTTCGAAAGCCTAAGAAAGAACGCAAAAAGAGCTTTGTTGATGTAGCATATAAATCTAAAAGCTAGACTTCTTATACCAAAATACATGTTTACTGGTGGTGTGAGTGCCTATGATGCTTTGATTTGGGTAAGTATTTTAAGAAAGCCGGAGGATACTTTATGAAGTAAGCACCTAGGAAAGTAGATATTGGTACGGCAATAATTAAAGTAATACTACCAATCAAGGTTCTTACTATCTCCTCAGCAATATACTCACTATTGGCAATAACCCATATAGGTTGGTTTTGAGTTATACTGAAGGTTAGTAGCAGAGGTAATGATACTCCAGCATAAGCTAAGGCTAAGGTATTTATAAGTGAGGCAATATGATCCTTACCTACGTTCATACCTCTTTTTATGAGACTCCACAAGTTGATTGAGTTGTCTACATCGTGGATTTCCTCAACAATGGACACTTGTGAGATTGTAATATCATCCAGAATACCTAAAGTTCCTACAATTATCCCTGCAAGTAACAGTCCAGTAACGTCAATAGTTCCGGACTCGTTGGCTTGTAAGTAGAAGGCTTCTTCAGTACCCAGACCGAATAGATAAGTTATATCCACCGCCCACACCGATAACATAATAGCTATGGAAATAGTTAAGAAAGTTGCGATTAAAGAAACGGTAGTCTTTCGATTGAATCCATGCGCAAGGTACATAGAAGCAAAGGCTATAGCTACGGAGCCTGTTAGACCTATTACAATAGGATTCTGACCTATTTGTAAATTGGGAATCAAATACCTAAGTAGTATCAAAATACTAATAATTAAGCCTAAAATTGAATTTATACCTTTCCAACCTGATACAGCTACAGTCACCAAAATCGTTAAAATAACTATCAAGTATATTGAGTCTAATCTATACTTATCTACTACAAAATAACTTAGCTCATCTTGGAAGCTAGTTTCCATAACTATAACTCTATCTCCCTCTGCAATTTTCTGACCTTCTTGTATTCTGCCTACTTTTTCAAAGTTAACTTCTTTAAATTGCCCTTTTGAGGGTCCTTCAGTTAGCTCTACTTCTAGCGTTGCTCGATAATTTGTTTCGTCACTAATATCTACGGAAATAACTTTCCTAACATAGCCTTTATAATACTGGTTTACGTTGGGTGGAGTATTATCTTGAGCTTTAGTTTGAATACCTGTGAGTAAAATTAGCCCGAAGGTGGCGATCAGAACAATTTTAAAAATTAGGTTTTTCATAAGATTAGATTTTGCGAGTGTGAAGTTTGAGTAGGTTATAAAATAAATACAACACAGTTAATTTTCCTATTCCATTAGGGCTTGGGCACAGCATTATGTCTTCTCTCATATTTGTGTAATCTACATCTCCAACCAAACTCCCATTTTCTTCACTAGTTGAAGCGTCGATAATTATACTTTTACTCTTGATCCATTCCTTATTTACTAAATTCGGTTTACCGGCAGCTGAAACTACAACATCTCCTAATTTACAAAGCTCTTGAGGGTTACTAGTAAATTTGTTCAGAGATATGATGCTGGCAGATCGAGATTCTAGGTATCCCAATAAAGGGCTTCCAACTAATTTCCCTTGACCAATGACCGCTACTACTTTGCCTTGCAAATTAAGCTTTTGGCTGAGTTTATCTTCTAAATTATTGTTCACGTCAAACATATCTTTGAGGACTAAGTCAATGGCTCCAACGGTAGGACTCAAAAATCCCTGTCGCCATAATTCATACTTGCCCTGACCTAATAGATCTATGTCCTTGTAGGTGGGAATTTGTGATACTAATTGCTCTAGGTAGGTAGGTATTGGAAGTTGAAAAATCAGACCATCGTGTGGTTTAGACTTCTCATCCCGTTGCGTCAAAATTTTGGACTTATCAACACCGTCTTGATAAAGAAACTTATTGACCTTAATGCCTAGCTTACTACCTAGTTTCTGTTTGATACCTACATATTTTGTGGAAGCAAAATCGTTTCCGACTTGTACTACATCAAGTTCTAGCTGTTTGTCTAGAGCCTTTAAGTTATTGTTTAAGTAGGTTTCGAACTGCTGTATTATTGGTTTGCTATTGTATAGCACAAACAAACTTAGACGCATTTTTTTTAATAAGTCAATTGCCTCTGGCAATGCTATTTGAAAGCTAAAATGATACTTATAAGTTTCTTGACAGCTATGATCGTTCGCATATTTCTTTCAAAATGATTAAACAAATTTGCTTGTTTGCTCCAATATTACTTTGTACTATTACGTTGGTATTGTCCGGGTGGCAGAGCGTAGAAGTAAGTGCAAGTCAAAATGAGGAGGTGTATATTAGCGAAATAAATTACGCCGGTAGTCAGAATTCCCAAAATTGCAAAAAAATACCAAAAGCTAGGATAACTTGTGCAAACGATAAATGGATTGAACTTTATAATAAATCTTCTAAACCAGTTAATCTTAATGGTTGGGTAATCCACATTGGGAGAAAGCGAGCTGACCCT
This sequence comes from Patescibacteria group bacterium, assembly GCA_038751365.1. Classification (GTDB taxonomy): domain Bacteria; phylum Patescibacteriota; class JACMRA01; order JACMRA01; family JACMRA01; genus JBCDGH01. The sequence goes on from JBCDGH010000001.1 coordinate 9,430, forward strand.
GAGCAATATGCCTCAACTATTAAAATAGATCAAGATCTACTTCTAAAACCTAATTCAGCTACTGTTATTCTTAACAGTAATAAGAATTTGGTTTCTACTTTAGAGTTGGCAGGTGAGCTGGAGTATCATCGCTTGGGTTCCTTATTTGGTATTAGTAGCAATCAAGCTGGTAGTAAGTATATTAGGGTAGCTTTATCTAAAAATGGTAGCTTTATCTCAAAGATAGACATAGATAATTTAGAATTGTTAGAAAATAAGTCAGGAATTATTCAATCAAATAAAAGCAGATTCTCCATTAACTTTACATCTGGTGAGCCAGCTTTTACCAGTACCCAAAACGCATATTTTATAAACAACTATGCTACTCCTGGCACAGTAATCATACCCACAAATGAATCTGAAATAGTGAATAAGCAAATTGTAACTGCACCAAAAGTTGTTGAAAAACCTGCGCACTTGCCTAAACAAACAGTCGGAGCTGTCATAGCTGGTAAGGCAACATCAGTTCAAGCATCTACTCAGAAACAGGCACTAGTAAAAAGTCCAAAAGCTAGTTCTTCTATTCCTGTAAAGAACCCTGAACTATCCAAGCAAGTGTCTGAACCTGCTCAGCTTGATTTTACAAGTCAAAAACTGAATATATTTAGAACTAGTCAGAACTATATCACAAAACAATTAGTAAGATCACATACAAATGTAAATGTAATTACACCAAACTATTCAATAAGTCGAATTGAGTTAGCGTCATCTAGTAGAAGATCAGGTTATCTTGAAGCTTTACAATGGCAAAGTATGTTTTTATTTCTTCCCCTTATGTTTTACACGTATTTTAAGCATCTTAGAAACTGTCTTTCTACCTTAAATAGTCGGTTAGTATTGCTTGACAAGATCAGTCTGTTTACAAATTAATATTATTCAATAAGTTAGCTTAGTTCAATATGTTAAATAATCTCAAAAACGCAGGAAATCTCGTAAACAATGCTAATCAGGTGCGTCAACAACAAGCAAAGTTGCAGAAGTTGTTATCTGAAATCAGAGTTACAGGAACAAGTAAAAATGGTAGGGTAAAGGTAGTTATTACCGGTGAACAGAAAATTGTTGAGATTAACATTGATCCAGGTTTAATCACTTTTGTATACGAAAACTTCATTAAAGCAAGTAAGGACGACACAATGATGTCAAAGTCAATTATAGAGGCAGTGGATGACGCTATATCTAAAGTTCAAGGTGAAGTGGTTAAAAAAATGCAAGAGACAGGTAGTCTTGGTGATCTAATGTCTATGTTGCAGGTAGCTAGCGGATCTGATCAGAAAGCTGCTTAGATAGTCTCATCGTTACAAGTTTATACGGACTGTGATTCCAAGACTTGAATTAAGGCAGGTGACTTTTCGACTTGGAATGCCCTGTAACTGCTTAGGAATCTTTGTAGCATGCTAAATGCTACTTCTGAACCAGTTTTTTCTACGTCAGTGGTTTGTTCTAAAATACTGTCATCAGTTCCAGTTAGTAAAAAGTTATTTACGTTAACAATTTTTCCATCTCTAATGTTTTGAAGATAGATGCTTCCAATATGCATCCCTTCTGGAGTAGTCTGAAAAATTAGGGTAATTATATCAATATTCTGAGGTTGAGGTAAAATAATTTTTTGGTCTGAGATTGTACTTTTTAGTATCTTTAGTCTATCTCTCCAGAGACTTGCTAAAGCAAAATTGGATAAGCTAACAGCCTCACTTATCTTTGTTTGCAAAAACTCTTCTACTGAGTCGGTTTGACCGCTGAGTACTTTACTAATTTGAGCAATTTTGAGCTTGTAATCCTCCATTGATTCTAGACCGATACAGATACCTTCACATTTTTTGATACTGACATAACTGCAAGGTCGTTTTCGGGGGTATCTCTCTTGGCAATATGGAAAGATAGTTCTCAAAGTCCTTAAAGTTTCGAAAATTCCGCTTTTCTTGGTGTAGGGTCCAAAATATTGACTGTTGGGATCAAACTTCTTTCTAACCAAAAAAATACCAGGAATTGCATCATTAGTTATTCTTACGTAGACATAGTTCTTATCGTCTTTTAATAGTATATTATACTTTGGCTGTAAATTGTGAATCAAATTTGCTTCTAGGATTAAGCTCTCGTCTTCTGATTGAACTACTGAGTACTCAATTCTGTCAATCTGGCTGATCATGAGAGTTAATCTCTCGTTATGAGGACGCCCGTCTTGAAAGTAGCTAGAAACTCGATTTTTCAAATTCTTGGCTTTACCAATATACAGTACTGAATCATCTTCAGCATAAAAGCGATAAACACCCGGTTTCTTAGGTAGGTTTTTTATAACTGACTTAAATTTATCATCAATCATTGTCTATTAATTACAATTTATATACACTATCTTATCAAGCTAAGTTACTCCAAACGTAATGTCATTAGAAAGTTTAGGAAAAGTAGGCGAAAAAATAGCTTTAGAACACTATTTAATGAATGGATACAAACTAGTAGCTAAGAATTTTCAATTTTATAGGCAGGGTAATCGCGGTAGACTGGGTGAAATTGATTTGATTATGACCAAAAAACAGGTCCTATATTTAATTGAAGTCAAAACACGTTCAAATAGCAAATTTGGTAGCCCTGTAGAACAAATCAGCAAAACGAAATTACAGCATTTATATAAAACTTATCAGTACTTTTTGCTAAAACACAAACTATATCAGAATTGGCTTTGTCAGTTTGATGTAGCTAGTGTGGAGGGTAACAAAGTTACTGTATTTCCTAACGCTTATAGCTTTGAAGGTTTAGATTATACTTGGTAGTAAAGGCTTAAAAATTACTTTAGATGCATTTAAAGGTTGTATCAACGATTTGGATTAAATGTATACCCAGACTCACAGAAAGCTATTAACTCAGGAAATTCCTCCTCTATTTGATCTTGGTCAGATGAGTTATAAAGCTTGATACAAAATCTTTCGGAATGAGTTGTCATTGCAAGATCAGTATATACGGAAGTAGTGAAAAATAGTACAATATTTGTAAGTAAGATAATGTTTAGCAGAATACTAACTAAGAGAAATATTTGTTTTTTGTTCATATAAAAAATGATTACTGCAGATAATAGTTATCACACGAAAATACTGTAGCGTGTTTTAAGTATTTATACAAATTTTTAGGATACTGCATTACGCCTTTAACTTCAGCTTTTCTACCACCTTTTTGCCTAGGCTGTCCAAAGAACCTGACCAAATTAGAGCTTCTAGACTACGTTTATTGAATCCGTTAAATTGACTAATCCTTTGCAGAAAATCTTCAATATCTATGAAATGACCATTTTGATTCCTATCTTCTATCATAAACTTAATTACATCACTACCCAGATTTTTTACACTACTAAGCCCGTAACGGATAGTGGTATTATTTTCTATAGTAAAGCTATTAAAAGATTTATTAATATCTGGTGGCAGTACCTGCAAGCCTAGTTCTTGGCATTCTTTAATTGCAGCTGCAACCTTGTCTAAATTACTGGCTTCACTGGTCATTAAAGCAGTCATAAACTCAGCAGGATAATTCGCTTTTAGATAAGCAGTCCAGTAAGCAACCATTCCGTAGTTTGAAGAGTGTGCTTTGTTAAATCCATAGGCAGAGAAAGGGACTACCAGATTCCAAATATCTTCTGCTTGAGCTTCGCTTAAATTGGAGTGAGTCTGAGCTCCCTCTACGAATCTGATGTGTTGTGAGTCAATAACCTCTTTAATTTTTTTACCCATTCCTTTCCGCAAAACGTCTGCTTCGCCCCAGTCATAACCAGCTATTTCAATAGCAGTATATAGTACATCGTCTTGATATACCAAAATTCCGTAGCTCGGCTCCATCCATTTTTTCATTTGAGGAAGGTAGTATTTAATTGCCTTAGGGTTTTTCTTCCTTTTAATATACTCTGGAATATTGACCATAGGTCCCGGACGATATAAAGCTACCATAGCCATAAGATCTTGCACTTTTGTAGGTTCAAGCTCAACTAAATATCTAGTCATTGTAGCGCCTGATAGCTGGAACAAACCCATGGTCCTACCCTTAGCTAGAAGCTCAAAAGATTTTTCATCATGTAGATCTATATTTAGTAAGTCAATATCTTGTTTGGTTCTATCTTTAGCCAGTTGTACTGCGTTTCCCAGGATTGCTAGATTACGAATTCCCAGGATATCTAGCTTTATAAGTCCTACTTGCTCGGCGATTTTCATGTCGTACTGACAAATAATCATCTGATGCTCACTATCCCATTGTAATGGAGCATAATCTGTCATGGCTGTGGGGGAAATAATTACACCTGCTGCGTGCGAGCTAGCGTGCCTATAATTTCCTTCAATTTTTTTACAAATATTAATTATTCTATTGACTTCATCATCCTTCTCATAGAATTCTTTTAGCTCACTACTGGTTTCAAAAGCCCATTCAAAGGTAGTTTTGCGACCTTGCGGTGCTGTTGGGATTAGTTTAGAAAGACGATCACATTTTTTGTAAGATACTCCTAAGACTCTACCAACATCTCGAACAGCCGCTCTGGGAAGCATAGTCCCGAAGGTTATAATTTGGCAGACTTTTTCAGCACCATAAGTTTGAGTAATGTATTTGATAACCAAATCTCTTTTGTCGTCAGCAAAGTCCCCGTCAATATCAGGAGCTGAAGGGCGCAAAGGGTTCAAAAACCTTTCGAAAGGAATATCGTATACTAATGGATCTAAAATATTAATACCCGTTAAGTAGCCCACCAAACATCCAGCTGCAGAACCTCGAGTGTTGATCACTATGTCATTATCTCTACAAAACTGCATAATATCTGAAAATACAATAAAGTAGTCTGGATACCCTTTATTTACTATGATATCTATTTCTTTCTCGATTCGATTAACGTAATCTTTAATCTGTTTTTTATCCCAGTAATCACTTGGATAGCCTAGCAATTGACTGGTGTCTGGTGATATTGACTCTGCATATTTTTTTAGTTCCGCTAGTTTTTCGTATGGAAATACAACTTTCCACTCATTTCTACTCTTTTTTGTGGGATCAAAACGTTGAAGTAGGCCAATATAGGTTTCCCAAGTTAGCCTTAATTTAGGTTCTTGTCCGTGTGCTAGGTTAAATTTAGGAAAAAAGGCTTCACTGGCGTTTTTGTCATAATCAGCTCTTAGGTCAATATCAATCTCTGCCTCTATGTCTGAAGTATCAACTACTTCTGGAGCATACTCAAACATATGTTTTAGGTCTGATTTTGCTACCAGATCAAAGTTTCTAGTTAAGTTAATTTCTGATAATCTTACTTGATTTCTAATTGCCAGCACAGTTCTAAAAGTTTCTTCATCTTCACTATCTAAATATCTTGGAGCACAACAAGCTATGTACTTTACCCCAGATTCTTTACATAGACTAATAAGCTTAAGATTTATTTGCTTCAAGTCTTCTGAACTTATTTTTTGTTGTGGATAGGCTAGTTCAACTAGTAGGTTGTGTGCTCCGACTACTGAGCAGTACTTTTCTAGGATTGATTGTGCTTTGCTAACGTTACCTTTTTCAAGATTGTGAATTAGCTCGTGATCATTACCTGCTAGGCATACAAAGAATTTATGCTCTTCTTTGATCTGATCTAGTAAGTTGGTAAAGGTAATGTGATATGTAGGTTTTTCTTGGACAGTCCTAGCGACGGTGATTAGCTTTAATAAAGCCTTATAACCAGTAATATCTTTGGCTAAAACAGTAATTTTACTAAAATTTTTATTTTTACCAAAAGTGTCTTGACTGTCAGAGATGTTAGGTATCTTCAAAGTTACGCCTAGCACTGGTTTGATGTCGTTGGCTTTACAAGCGCTATAGAATTCGACTAAGCCAGAGCCAGTTTCTTCGTCAGTTAAAGCAATACTGGTGTAACCCTTAGCTTTGGCGTCTTTAACCAGTTTTTTGATTTGCGGTACTGCTGAAAGTAAGGAGTGGTGAGAATAGCTTCGACTCAGCAACATGCATAGATAATTTGCGATTACCTTGAAGCTGTCAAAAACTATAAACTCGGATACTAGCTAATTTTGACATAGCTTTGTTTATATGGCTGTATAAATAGGTGCATTATTAATGCACAAAGATGCTATACTGATAAACTCAAAGGAGAAAAAAGTATTTACAGAAATTCTACTTGCTGGCATTTTAGTTTCTAGTACTCCAAAAATTGACGTCGTGACAAAACAAAATGTCATAGCAAATAATGAATTTAGTTCTAATCTAAACCCCAGTAGCTTGATGAGTAATAGTGATAAATGTATCACTGAGGTGGTTTGGTATCACTTCACTACTAACTCAATAAAGTATAGATATAGGTGCTTTTTCAGTAATAAAGCTGATCGGGTGGTCACAGTACCTAAATTTTTTACCTATAAATACTTGAGTGAAAGTCAGGTAAAGACCGGAAAAGAGCTGGCAGATATTTCAGCATTTGTAAGGAAGAATTACCCAAACTCCGGAACCTACTATATTAGGGGTAAAGACAACTATATTACGAAGGTAAACGTTCTACCTAGTAGTTTTGAACCTAAACCTTTAATAGAATAGAGTGTGTTCTTTAGTTTATAGTATGACGGTCGTTTAATTACGACCTTTTTTGTTTTTCACCTATTTATAAAAGGTTATTAGTAACTTGAATTACCCCCCCCTTTTTTTGCTTAAAGAGGTATTTTTTATTTAAATAAGAAGTATATGAGTAATCGAACCAAATACCTACGCATAGCATACATAGTTATACCAGTTGTTACAACGCTGTTTGTCTTATTTTCTCTGTACTTAGGAGCTAATTATCACGAGTTCAATAGCAATCAAGACTATTTTATACACCCTCTTCTAACATCGTTGTTTACTCCGCTTTATCTTACGGTTTTAGGGGTATCAGTGTATTTAGTTTTTAGTATACTTCTACTCTTTAAAAATCAAACTCTTGGTTTGAAAAAACATTGGATAGCTTTGCCTATTATTAGCCTAGTAATAATACTATCTACTTTTGCACTAAACAGGGATAGACAGGGATACCCTTACTGGGTTGTAGATACGGTATATTGCAATGGTAAAGTATACGATCTGATTACCTACGCACAAGGCTCAGCCATTGTCGCAGAAAGTGAAAATTTAATTTATCTTAGAAAAGTCTCAGGAGTAAATATGTCAGACCTCTTTCTCGAAGGGGGATTTAACACGCTTGAAGCGGACTGGTTCACAAATAAAGAAGTAGGGGAGAAAATAATGAGTTGTTTGAATTAGTGTGCATATATTTTTTTCTAAGTTTCCTCATGCAACAATTCCTTACTAAATACATACCTCTAGCTATTTTGACTATAAACATACTAGCTCACTTCAAACTTCTTTAGACCTTACTCAAGAATAATCAGGACTTAGTTTATTCAGACAGAATACTAACAAAATAATCAAAAAATTACTCTTAGAACCCGTCTCAAACAGACTCTAAACTTGATTGATTACTTCGAAACCTTTCAAACTACCTGTTATTGCAATTCCTATTACGGATTTAGATACATCAACTTGCTTTAGCTTTTTAGCTATTATATTCATTGTACTACCTGACCCTACAAAATCATCTACAAGTAAAGTTGTATTAAATTGGCGTTTTTCTGATACTACCATAGTTTTATCTGCATTAATTACTCTATCATCGAGATCTCTAATAGACTTTTGCTGAATCCTTACTGGAGTATTGAGTTTTTGAATCTTACATACTGGAAGTGGGATACTAAGACCTTTCTCTAATTCTTGCATAAACTGAGTGATACGTCGTGCTGTTGGTGGCACAAAAGCTATACTGTCAATTTTATGATTAATAATCAGATTCAGAATTTTTATTTCAACTATATCCACTACTTCGCCTATTAACTTTCTATTTTCGGTCTGCTTTGCTAAGAAAGTAAGTTCTGCTAATTTAGTCTTACCAAATCTCTCATAACTGTAGAAGTCAATAAAATATAGTCTATCTAAATACACTTCTTTAAAAGTTGTTTGTAATTTTGATGTCGCTTCAATTAGTGATTGGCTGTTTTTGAACCTGTTGTATTTTGCAACTATGTCAGCATACTGGCTAGCTGTTTTAACTTTATCTAGAACCTGACCTTTATTTTGTTGCTTTTTTATCCATTCATCAAAAGCTAGCATTCCGTAAAGTATAGTACCATTGGGTCTAGAGTAAATAAAATTCTTTTCTATCTGTTCATATAGCTCTGAGTTTAAATTTGTATTAAGCTTAGGTGTTTGCGTACCAGGTATAACATTTTCTTCAAAGCTAACTAAGCTATAATAAACTAAGGGAGGAGTACCAATTTTTTCAATTTTACCATCTGCTTCCAATTTTCTAAGTTGTTTGTGAACTGCTACGTTGGAAATACCTATTAAATTAGCTATATCTTTAGGGCTAGCAGTACTTTGTTTGGCAATTAAATCAAGTATTTTTTTACTTGTATTAGTTTTAGGCATATAATTTATGGTTTATAGTTTACAATAAACTATGTATTATGTCAATAGAATTAGATATGTATAAAAACTCACAAATATAACTAGCTAGAGTTTTTAGTAAGGTGGTCTCAAACATAATTTGACAAAATACGCTTTGAATAGCAACTATTAGTCTATTATGTCAAAGCTTGTAAAATCTGAATACGAAAATGATTTAGTTTATAATATCGACTACTTAGTAGAGAAAGATGAATATCAGACTTGGAGACAAAAGCTAATCAACCAAATACTAAGTACTGTAGAAGTAACTGGTTTTAGGAAGGGTAAAGCCCCGGATGAACTAGCGATGAAGCAGCTAAATCTAAAGAGTGTTGAAGAAACAATTTTGCAGGAGACTATATCAAAATTTGGTACTCAAGCTCTGCAGGAAGCTAAAGATAAGCTGAAAAATGAGAGTAGAGTAGTCCAGAATCAAACTATAGACTTTAACCTAGAACATACTGGACCTAGTGAAGATGGTTTTAAATTTAGATTGGTGCTAAGTTTGCTGCCTAAGATTGATCTATCCGGGTTGGAAAAAATTCAGGAGCCCCAGATTGAGAAAGATGATTTACCTCCTAGACTCTCTAAGGCAGAGTTTATCGCTAAAGAAGAAAGCAAATTTTTGGCTTCGTTGAATGAATATCAGAAGAGCGAAGAGGTGTCTAAAATGAACGATAAAATTCAGTTAGACTTAGTGGAGGTAGTTAAAGGTCAAGACCCAAGAGATTTAAAAGATGTCACCTACACCCTAGGAGTTAGCGAACTGCCTGAGGAATTCGTGTCAGAGTTGATTGGTGTTCAGGTAGGGCAAACTAAAAATTTTGATCTGAAGGTTCCAGCATCTAATGGGAGTACGAATAAAGGTACGTCTGTAAAATATACAATCACTGTTAAAGATCTACAGAGTCCCAAACATAGTGATATACAGGCTTTGCTAGATAATTCTGCAGAAGCTAAAAAGCAATTTGAAACCAGAGAGAAATTTAATGATTTTTTAGTTAATTATTATGACCAAGAATCAAAAGCTATTGAAGAAGACCTTAAGAAACGTAAAATAATTGAAGAGTCTTTACAGATAGTTCCAGACTTTAGTCTGCCAATTGATAAGACTGAAGCAGAGCAGGATAGAATAATGCAGGTCATGCAAGACCAAGTTAAGAACTCAGGTCAATCTTTGGGTCAAGTTTTTAAGCAAAGTGGTATTGAGAGGGATACCACCAAAAATATTGAAGATCCGATCGAGATCAAAAAAATCGTTTCCTCTTACGTAAGTAGAGAATTTAAGTGGATTTTTATTCTAAGAAGTATTTACGAATTTAAGGTAGAAGAAAAAATTAGTAACGAACAGATTGATACTGTATCTGCAGAGATGCAAAAAAAGCCAAGAGAGTACAATTTACAAGAGGGTCAAAACTCTGAATACTATAGAGAGATTGCCTACGATAGACTAATGAGAAGTAAATCTACAACATGGCTGTTCAATCTTGCTAGTAGTAATACAACAAAATAGTACCTTTATACTCTTTCCCACGATGTAAGTTAATAAATAGCCTATTTTAAAGGATTGCCAGATTTATTTTTGAACATTTGGTAGAAATGTGTAGCTTTGCCCAAATTATAGTTCATTAGCTTCTGGGTAAGAGTGGTGTATCAACGATATGCACTATACCATTACTTTGGATTACATTAGGGGTAGAAATTACAGACACATTATCTGGAGTCTCAGATTTGACTGATACAAGACTGTCTTTAGCAATAATAGTAAGCTTCTCACCGTTTAATGTTGTAAGTTGCTGATCGTCAGTAAAATCGCTTAGTAAATATTTACCTTGAACCACATGATAGGTCAGGAATGAAGTTAAGGTTTGTTTATTTTCAGGCTTCAGTAAGTTATCAACTACTCCGTTAGGGAGCTTAGAAAAGGCATCATTATCAGGTACAAATACGGTAAATGGACCTACTCCCTCTAATGCCTCTGTTAATTCTGCCGCCTTTAAAGATGCTACAAAACTGGTTAGATTAGGTGTAGATGAGGTGTTTTCAACAATATTTTTACTTCTTAACATGGATGTACCACCTACTGTCGGATTAAGGTCTGGCTCAAGTATATTATCTATCAAATGGCTGATACCGTTACTGTGTTCAACATCACTATCGGAGACTTCCACATTATCGACCAAAAGTTTATCTTCGGTTTTTGATATTTTAAGATCTTGACCTTGAAGTGTAGTTAGGACTTGTCCGTCTACTAACTCAGAAGTGAGGTATTTACCAGAAACAATATGATATTTCAATATTTCTTGTAATGTATTTTTATTTTCCGTCCTTAGAAGATCATCTCTAGTCTCTACAGGTAGTTCGTTGAAAGCCGTGTCAGTTGGTGCAAAGACAGTGAACGGTCCTGATTCTCGTAGACTGGTTTTTAATTCAGCTATTTGAATTGCACTATTAAAAGTTGTTAAATTACTAGCGTCCTTGAAGTTTTCAACTATATCAGCACCTGAAGAAATCACTGCACCACCTACTATCCTTTCTCCCACCTCTTTAGTAGTTTTATTTTCTTCTTGCGCACTATTCTCCCTGACCATAGTCGTACCGAATACTGCGCCAATAATTACAATTAGAGCAAGTATACTTGAAAAGATAATCACCTGCTTTTTAGACATGGTATACAGCTGAAACCTTTTTTTAAAGCTGTCAATTGAGTAGGGATCAGGGTAGTATGCATTTATACAACTGTTATTTCAATATAACTTCGAGAGTTTGTTCTATATCAGGAAATCAAAAGAACCTTTAATGTAGCTTTAAGAGTCAGTAGGGTCAGGAATATTAGAGTCTCTAAGATACCTCCAGTCTGTAGTTCTATCTTGTGGAGTCTCTTTACCTTGAGAATCTAGAGTAAGTGGATGACCCTCAAATTGTTCATTTCCAGTATACTGCTCTACTTCTGGTTTGTTTATAGTTACTTCTTGCTCTTGGTTTGTGTTTATTTTTGGTGTTTCCATTATGTCTTATTAAAGTTTTTATGTATTTACTGGTTCGGGGACAGGGATTCGAACCCCGGTTAATGGCGTCAAAGGCCACTGTCCTACCACTAGACGATCCCCGATTATAATTAACTTGGTGCGCGAGAAGGGATTTGAACCCTCACAAGATTGCTCTCGCTGGCACCTGAAGCCAGTGTGTCTACCGTTCCACCACCCGCGCGATGTAACCGATGATACATAAATAATTAAAGTAAAATTCTTAAATTGTAAAGAGAGGATTTAGGTTTTATATTTTGACAAACGGTCTGAAAAATAGTAGATTGAAGCTTAGATTTATATGAATTTAGCCAGAAATAAAAAAGCTCACTTTGATTATCATATTCTTGAATCATATCAGGCTGGCTTGTCGATATCTGGAAAAATGGTAAAACAGCTCAGGCAAAAACGAGTCAACATAACTGGAAAATATATAATATATCAAAAACTACAACTACAGATAATTGATTTTGGGAATGATAAGCTCAGAGAGAATGTGCCACTACTTCTAAACAAAAAAGAGCAAGCAGAAATTAGTTCAAGATTGAACGAGAAGGGTATAAGCTGTGTCGTTTTAAACATATACACCCTAGGCAGATGGATAAAAGCTGAGATAGCTATCGTGCGTGGTAAAAAGAATTTTGATAAGAGGGAAAGTATAAAAAAACGTGATTTAGAAAGAGAAGAAGCTAGAAATTTACTGTGATTCCAACTTTTATTAGTATTGTTCGGCTTTGCAACGTCACAAAATTGACAAGATGAATTCACTTTTATACTATCCGTGCTATAATTTATTATATATGAGTAAGAGTTTTTTCGCTGGTATGGAGGAAGTTTTTTCAAGGCTTATTTCTCTGGTTATTGCAATAACTTTTTTTCTAGTCTACGTTTTTGCGAAAGATAGTCAGGAGTTAAGAATTGATTGGTCTGGCACACTTTTTGTTTTGCTGATATTTTGGCTGGTATATGAGTTCCTGAGTTATGGATTATATGTTTTGTTTGTATATTTCACTAAACAAGGTAGAGATAAGACGATAACTGAGCTGAATAGTAATCCGGAAGAGGTTGAATCAGTACTTGACCAAAACGGTAATAGTGAGCTTTAGTAAATATACTAAAACCATGAATTATGAATAAAGTATTTTTAATAGGAAATCTTACCAAAGAACCAGAAGTTAGAGTTACAGGAACTGGCAAAAAAGTTGTTAATTTTAGTATTGCCGTCAATGAAGGTAAAGATATGAATGGGCAAGAAATAGTCCAGTATTTTAACATGTCAGCTTGGGAGAGACTAGCTGATATTATAGAGCAATACGTTAAGAAGGGTACAAAAGTAGCAGTGGTAGGAAGACTTCAGAATAGAAGCTGGGACAAACCAGATGGTACTAAAGGCTATGCTACTGATGTATCTGTGCGTGAATTAGAAATTTTGACTTCAAAAGCTGACTCAGAAAGGTTAGCTGCAGCAGCCCAAGCTACAAGTAGCAACTCGTCGAATCAACAAGCTACACCCACAAGTCAAGCTGATGATAAGACTGCAAATGAAACCAAAGCAGCTCTAGAAGTACCTGAGATTGATGTAGACAGCATCAACGTACAAATGCCGTTTTAGTTAAATATTACTAAAATTGCTAAAAAATTTTGGACTAGAACCTATATTTGTACTATGATTCGTTTGCTTACATATCTTCAGACAGAGGTAAAAAAGTGAACAGAGATGATATTGTTATACAAAGTGCCTTAGTAGACGGTCAGCCTTTTACAGGTAAGTTTGATGCAGAGACTTTAAAATTACTTCCCTATGAAGTTTTTGTGTCGGGTAGAGCAAATGACATAGCAGCTCGGATTGGGTGGTTATGCGGTCTGAAAGTAATGCGAGGAGAGACGAAGTGTAAGAGCGCAACAATCATTATCTTACTTAGAGGTAAGGAATTTGCGGCTAGATATACTCAGGAGAATAATGGATGGTATGGAAAATTCCTAAGTGAAGATGATAAAAAAGCTATAATGAAAAGAGTTCAAAAGAGAATTAAAGAAGAGGATATATAGCTATTGTTTTAAAGAATCAGTATAGTTCTTTCTTGCAAATTCTAAATCTTTTATCTAGCATTTCATTTGCATTCTAGAATGAATTATTATGGAGAGTATCAGGAAACTCAGAAAAGTCTGTGTCCGTCTAAATCCATTTCTTTTTCTTATTGCTCTAGGCATTCTTCTTGCTGAGCTGGTTGGTATCTTCCAACCAATCCACCCGTGGATTGAAAGTATGACGTTTATTGTATTCATACTTTCGGTTAGTATGCTAACAGACTAGTAAGCAAGGCCCTGTATCTAATTCAGGGTCTATTTTTTTATGTTTTTAACTAATTCTAAACCTTTTGGGTTATTCTGAGCATATTGATATATTGGCTCGAACCAGTTGGCTAAAGTCCTAGCTACTCCGTTTTTAAGATCTAGTGGGTGTAAATTACTTGCAAAATAGTCTTTCTTTAGTTCAGAATAGCTAGTATATTCTTTATCTCCTCCAAATTTTTCTGGACGGTTTACAAACACATGTTTACCAGCAGGATAGATCAAATTTTCGCACCAATTCAGTATAGGGTTGTAAGTTTGTTCTTGTTCTATTTCTTCAAGACTTTGATCTTGTTTAGGTATTGGACAATAGGCTTTTTTCAGCTTTCTAGAGATTTCTTCGAAAGAGTCATGTACCCAAACAGCTGAGTCTGGCTTAGACTTACTCATTTTTAAGTCTTCAGTAATGTCTGCGGTCATTCTGTTTTGTACATCATTGGCACTTACTCCAAGGCTCAATAAAAGCTTATGATGTATAGCTATAGGCTTTATGTTTGCCTGACCAATTTTTATTCCAAAGTCTTCATTCATACTAGGAGCTATCTCGCGCATTAACACATGACATTTCCTTTGATCGAGACCGGCATGTACAAGATGTGACTGCAAGAAAAAAGCATCTGCTACCTGCATTACTGGATAGCATAAAATACCAAATTCTACCGACTCTCCCTCTTTTTTCCCGGCTACAGTAACTGATTTATTAACTCTGGACAGGCTAAGGTTTCTGGCAGCTTTTATCATATAATCTAGATATCTTTGTCCTTTAGAATCTCCTCTAAAGTATTCTGAGTTAGCGTCTAGGAAGTCGATTTGATCTACATTACAGCCCACTACTCTGCAACACTCAATAAATATTGGTTTGAAATACTGCTCTGCGACCCTATGGATGGTTTCCATTTGACCATCTAGTTTGTTGTTCAACCAAGTGTGATAGTTAGCTAACCAAATTGTACATTTTACTCCAGCTTCCTGTAATTTTTTGATTTTTAGGGCTGTTACTATGCCAGTACCCAAATGTATCTGTCCGCTAATCTCAAAACCAATATAATGCCTTATTTCTTGTTTAGACTGGTTGGATTGCACTATCAGAACCTGCAATTCTGCATCAAGCTGTTGTTCATTCGAAGGTAGTATTTCTACGGTATTAAATTTAATCGCATCCTTCAGTTTTTGGAGATCATACATACAACATTTACAAAACTTCTACGGACTCTATTCTAACATCTTTACTAGGTCTAGTTAAGCCTGGGCTATCATCACTTTCTACAGGGTCAACTTGGTCTGAAATATAATCTAACACCTCGAAATCAGAATCATCAACTACTCCAAATACAGTATAATCTGCTGGTAGCTGGGTGTCTTCAAGAGTAATGAAGAATTGGCTGCTCGCCGAATCAGGGCTGTTAGTTTTTGCCATTAGAATAAGACCCTTTCTGTAAGTGACATTACCGGTTTCTTTGTCAAAATTTTCATAAAGGCTCGGTGCTCTGAATTCAGGCTCATTTATAATTTCTGAGCTACCAGCTTCTGCATCGGAACTTACTTCTGGTTCAATTATCCAAAGTTCGTCTACTAAGGGTTCTCCTGTGGCTGTCTCTCCTCCACTACCATTTCCACTAGGATCACCACCTTGAATTACTGCAAAATTTTCTTGCTCAACTATTCTATGGAAAAGCATATTGTCGTAATAGTCACGATAAGCAAGTCTAACAAAGTTTTCGACTGTTTCTGGAGCCCATTCTTTTTCCATGCTGATCTGTAACTTTCTTTCTTCTTGATCGTCTATAGAAATAGCCATTTCCACTTCAAACTCATTTCTTGAGTCCAAATCTAGTTCAGCAGATTCTTGAGCTAATCTGTCTTGATTTTCTTCTCTACTCCTAGCTTGTTCTGCCTCTACCTCTTTTTGCTCTCTAGCAGCCTTTGCCTCATCAGTTTGATCCGTAATGTAAGGGATTAAGACTAAACTAATACTGAAAGTAACCGCAATTGCTACAAAAGCTGATATTAGGGCGACTAGCTGACTTGGTTTTATCCACTTTCTAGATTTCGAATCATTAGTAACGTTGTTAATGTTGACTTCAGGTTCAGAAGTTGCTGAATCAATGGGAGGAAGCTCTACCACTGTCTTTTTCTTTTTGGAAACAGTTTTCTTTAATTTATTTGACATAAACTGGTTTGACAATAATACCTTGAGGCAATATTATTCCTACGAGTTCGTCAAGGGCTTTATATTAGTGTACACACAATACTAAATTATAACCTGTATAGGTTAAGATGTAAATGCAGAGTAAACATCAAAGAGTCCGTTAGTGTTTATATAAAATATAGTTATTTTCAAAATTATTTTCTTATAGCCTGAAAAAAGTTAATTCGTTTACTCATGCCAAAAAAAACTATAGCCGAAACCCTAAAATCTAATTCCAAACCTAATGATAATATCAAGAAAGGCACTAAGAAGTCTTCTGCAGAAAGAAAAAGGTTAACTATTGGATCAGCCAAGGTTTCAAAAGCCAGAGTCCCCAAAATTACAAAAATTTTTAAGAACAAGCCTACTACCGAAAACACCAACTCTCTTCGTAGGAAAAGTAAGCCAGAAGATCAAAAGACTCGTGATACCGAGCGCAAAGAAGGTAAAAAAGGTGATTTTCTAGACTCTCCAAGAGAAGCCAAACCGAACGAACTTGTCACTCGTAAAGGTATTCTTGGGTTAAATCTAGTATCAACTGCTGATTTGAATAGGAAAATTGCTCTTGATGATAATTCTATTGAGCAAAGAGGTAGTCGAAGGTACAGAGTTACTGAAGACGGAGTCCGTATCAAAATGAAAAAAGTCACCAAGCAAAGGACTAATAAGAATCATGGTAAGACTTTGAAAAAATTTATCGAGAATGACAGCTCACTCTACAGTGTGTTTCAATCACAACCAGTTTCTTTTCAGTCAAAAGTTGTGGAAATGATTAAGCAGGGTATAACCCGTGGCTTTGTGACAGAGGATGAAATCTTGTATATCCTTCCTTTACCTGAGGAAAATATCGATCTCCTAGAAGATATCATGGACTTGTGTGAAGATAGCGGTGCTCCTATCAGTTTTGATAACACTTTAGACAACTTATGGAGTGTGCTTGAAGATGAAGAAGAGCTTAAGAGGCAGGAGCGTGAACTAGCAGAAAAGCTAACTGGAAGTTTGGCTGGTGATGTAGGAGGTGAGGAGTTAAAAGATGACGCTGTTCAGAATTATATTCGAGATATATCTAGATACCCTCTTTTGAATAAAGAAGAAGAGGTAGAGCTCTCAAAGCGTATTGAACAGGGTGATCAAGCAGCTAAAAGAGAATTAAACAATGCTAATTTGAGATTAGTAGTTCATGCAGCCAAAAAATACATGGGTCGCAATTTGGCTTTTCTTGATTTGATTCAAGAGGGTAATATTGGTTTGCTTAGAGCTGTAGAAAAGTTTGATTGGCGTAGAGGTTATAAGTTTTCTACTTATGCTAGTTATTGGATTGAGCAAAGTATTAGAAGAGCCCTTGCTGATCAGAGTAGACCAGTGCGCTTACCGGTACACGTTGAAGAGAAGTTGAATCGTTATCGTAGAGAAAAAAGAATGCTGATTGACGAGCTAGGTAGGGAACCTACAGATGATGAATTAGCAGATAAATTGGAGGTAGATTTAGATACTATATTTTATTTTAAGCGTATCAGTCAGGATACAGTGTCTATTGATACTATGGTTGGTTTTTCCGAAGATAGTGACACTCAGCTAGTTGAGATGATTGAAGACGAAGCTACTGCCCAGCCCGTTGACGAAGCTTCAAATAGAGTCCTGAGAAGTCATATTATTCGTATTATCGATGATTGTCTGGAACCAAGAGAAAAGAAAGTTATTTTACTTAGGTTTGGTCTTGATGGTACAGGTATTGCCCACACCCTTGAAGAAATAGGAGAGGTGTTTAATGTCACACGTGAAAGAGTTAGGCAGATCGAAGAAGTTGCCTTGAACAAAGTTCGTCAACACGTAGACAGTTTTAAGTTAGTTGACTTTTTGGAAGGTTTGAATCCACAGACTTTTGCACCGAGTAGTTTTAGAAGAGATGAAGGTAAAATTACTGATGTACCACTTAATAAGAAAATTAATATTGAGAATGTAATCGAGATTGTTACTAATCAGATAATATCAAAGACATGTAGCTTGTACTTCTTGAGAGGTGAAATGGGTGCAGGCAAGACTACCTTAGTCCAAGAAATCTGCAAAAAATTAGGTACTTCGACTCAAGCTTCATCACCGACCTTTTCTCTGCTGCAAAAATACCAATTGAAGAAGTCGTCTCAAGCAGCCAAAGCAGGAAACTATGACGAAGTAGCTCACATGGATTTGCATCGCCTAAAGTCTGTTACAGAAGTTGATCTTGGTTGGATTGAGGAAGAGATGGTTAACGTTGGTAATATTGTGTTTGTTGAGTGGCCCGAGAAGCTTCTAAAGAAGCAAGCTTTCATCCAATTTATGGGTAGAAAGTATCTCATTATTGAATGTAAAATCGGTAAGAAAAAAGACCATTACTTTAGAATTAGAGAGAATTAGCAAACTATGAATGTTTTAGTGTATTATGCTCCATTCGGTGGTGGGCATAAGGCAGCATCTAAAATTTTACTTGAGATAGCCAGTCAGTGTAAAGCAAACAATTTACAGCTTAAAGAGTTTGATATTACTCAAAATACTGGTATAGTCACTAGCTTAATTTCTTTGTTTTATAGAGGTGTAGCTACTAAGTACACTAGGTTATGGGCGATCACGTTTTACCTTACTCAAAATAGGCTAGTTATTAATGTGCTACAACTACTATTAGCTATAAAGCTAATACCTGGAATTACAGACGCCCTAAAAAAACATAAGCCAGATTTGATTATTACTACGTACTTTATTGGCTGGTTTTTGAAGCATGCTAGTAAGCTAATGGGTTCAAATATCAAAATCATCACTTTAGTTACTGACCCTTTTGACGTTCATCCAGTATGGATAAATAGCTCAAGTGATATGTATATTTTTGAGAGTCAAAAAGCCTTTGCAGAAGGTTGCAAATTAGGACTATCTGAGTCTACAGCTCGTATTATTAGTCCGTTAGTAAAGAGTCAGTTTAGTAGAATACCTAAAGCTGCTAATATCACAAAGTATAAAGAGAGCTTTGATTTGCAGAATAATTATAGAACAATTTTATTAGTGGGCGGTGCAGAGGGGCTTAAAGACGGAGATAGAATCATGATAGAATTAATTAAACGCTATCAGAATGTAAATATAGTAGTAGTATGTGGTAAGAATCAGGTTTATAGGGAAAAATGTGATAGCATAAAAGCTAGTTACTTCGCTACTAACGTATTAGTAATTGGTTATAGTACTCAGATGTATGAATTGATGAGTATAGCAGATCTTGTTATTACAAAAGCTGGTCCTGGAATTATATTCGAAGCTGTGAGTTTAAGAAAGCCAATTTTGGTTAGTAGTTATTTGTGGAGACAGGAGCTAGGTGTAAAGGAGTATATCGTTGAGAATAGCTTGGGGTATTATACTCCTGACATTTCGCAACTACTTCAAAAAGTAGATTTAGTTTTGTCCAACCAGCATGAACGACAAAAAATTCAAAGTGCTTACTCTGATCTTAATTTTCAACCTGGTAATAAACAAATGGAAGCTATACTCGAGGATCTAAGTACAGATTATTAGCAACCTAAATTCTCTCTTGCCAAAAAAAGAAAAATAATTTAAATTTATATTGTTTGACATTTTGCCATACTCAGAATATTCATGGCACAGTATTCAACATTGAAATCAAAGGAAATTAAATATGTCAGCTTTACCAAAATTCGATAACCGTGCAAAAAACGCTTTAGCTGTCGCTCAGCAGATAGCTATCCAGCTAGGTCACAACTATATAGGTAGTGAGCATTTACTTTTTGGCATTTTATCACAACCACAAGACGGTCTCCCTTTTCAAATGGCATTTATAGATAATGTCTCCAACCAAGAATTGTTAGAGATTATAAAAAAGCAAGGTATGGAAAAGACTGGTGACTCTAAAAAATCTACACAAGGTAAACACGTGTTGCTACCTGAAATTACTGATGAACTACAACTTTGTTTAGATAATGCTATTAAAATTGCTGAAAGCTTTAGCTATAATTATATCGGTATCGAGCATCTGATATTCGGAATTCTGGAAACCTCAGACTCAAATGGTCAAAAGCTTATGAATCTTACTGATTCAAGTAGTAAAAAGCTTAAAGATATTCTGAATTCCATATTTAATTCTTACAATCAAGGAGCAAAGAGTGATGATCCTAAGTTTAGCGGCAAGCAATCCAAAAGCAAAAAACAAAACTCAGCCTTGGAGTATTTCACGATTAATTTGAACCAGAAGATTGCTAACGAAACTGACTTTAGTATCATTGAAAGAGAGAAAGAGGTAGATAGGATGATACATATACTTAGTCGAAAAAATAAAAATAATCCAATTATTATTGGCGAGCCAGGAGTGGGCAAGACTGCTTTAGTTGAGGGCTTAGCTAAAAGGATCAATTCCCGTAAAGTTCCTGAATGGCTTTTGGATAAGAAAATTCTAAGCCTGGATGTAGGTAGCCTGGTTGCAGGTTCAGTGTTTAGGGGTGAGTTTGAACAAAGAATTAAAGCTATTCTTGAAGAAGTGGTAGAGGCAAAAGATGTAATACTTTTTATAGATGAATTACATACAGTAATTGGAGCCGGTGGTAGCGGAAACCATTCAGGACCAGAAATGGCAAATATTCTTAAACCTTCTCTTGCTAGAGGTGAAATAAGTGTGATTGGAGCTACTACTGAAGATGACTTTAGAAGTTCAATAAAGAAAGATAAGGCTTTTGAAAGGCGTTTTCAGCCTGTAAGAGTGGAAGAGCCAGATCTTAGTCAAACAGTCAATATTCTTAAAGGTGTAAAAGTGATGTATGAAAATTATCATAACACTTTATTTCCTGACGAGCTCTTGCCTACCTTAGTTGAACTAGCTGACAGATTCATGCCTGAAAGACATTTTCCAGATAAAGCAATTGATTTATTGGATGAGACTTTAGTCAGATGTAGAGTTGTTGCTAATCAACAGGTTACTGGAAATAAGAAAAGCGAAAAAAACTGGTCTGAGATAGAAAAACAAATCCTAGACCTAATTAAACAAAAAAATGAGGCTATATTAAACCATAATTTGGAATTGACTCAAAAGTTTGAAGAAGATCAAAAGAAATTAGAAGAAGAGCTGGCTGTATTGAACGTCAAGAACAAAGAGTCAAAAAAAGCTAGTCTAGCTACTAAAGAAATGCTTGAAAAGGTTGTCTCGGAGATGTCAGGCGTGCCCATAGTGCGAATTAGCTCAAATATTTATACTCAAATTAAATCACTCAAAGATAGTTTAGACAGACAAATTTTTGGTCAAGACGAAGCTACTACGGAGATTACCAGTGCTCTGAAGCGGGCTTATTCTGGGGTGAATGTTAATAAAGGTCCTATAGCTAGTTTTTTACTATTGGGTCCTACGGGAGTGGGTAAAACTGAGATTGTTAAAGTACTGACCTCTGAGCTCTATGGTGATCCCAACAAATACCTGTTAAAGCTTGATATGAGCGAGTTTAGAGAAAAACATCAAATGTCTAGATTGCTTGGAGCTCCTGCAGGCTATGTTGGTTACGAAGACGCACCTCAGCTTACTGAGTTTTTAAGGAAGAAACCTTATTCAGTTATTTTGTTTGATGAAATAGAGAAAGGTAATCCAGAAAATCTGAATATATTACTACAAATGCTTGAAGAGGGTCAGATTACCGACGCAAAGGGAAATAAAGTTAGTTGTGAACATGCCTTGATTTTTATGACTTCTAATTTGGGTAAAAATCAACTCAATAAATTTGCTTCAAAGCTAGGATATGTAGACTTAGTGGATGAATCAGAAGCTACTTATGAGTCTCTAAAAAAGCAGGTTTTAGAGCAGGTGGAAAAGTCAATTAAACCTGAGGTATTAGGTAGGTTGACAGGTAAAATAGTATTCAGACCTATAAGCAAAACTATCTTAAGGCAGATTATTTATAAAGAGTTAAATCTTTTACAGAAGCACTTGCTGACTCAATCACGCAGTGTTAGCTTTAAAGAAGAGGTGGCAACCCATCTAATCGAAATTGCTAGTGAGAAACTGGAGTATGGAGCAAGAGAAGTAAAAGCTTTAATTGCTAGAAATGTACAAGACCCAATAGCTGAATTTTTACTTGATAACCCAAAATCTACCAACTTCGAAGTCAGCGTCAAGGACAAGTCTGTAAAGGTTAGAAATAAGAGATAGGTACTTCGAAAGTATAATTTTATCTAATACTACGAATAACTATACCCACACACTCTATATACTTTAAATATATCAAGATTTTAGGTTATTTGCCTATAAACTTTTTCTGATATATACTAACCAAAACATAAGCAAACAAAGATAAAAACTATAATTATGTTTAGTCTATTCAGCAAAAGTAAGGAAGACAAAGACGACCTTCCTGAAGCTATTACTCAACCAGAATCTACAGAAAATGACTGGAACAAAAACTTGTCTTGGTCTGGTGAGGATTCTAAGAAAGTCTATGTTGGCAATTACGCTAAAGATGCAGATCATGAGCAAATCACTGCTTCAGCTAACCTAGCATCTAACTCTAGTCGTATTTATACTACATTACCAAAAGATGACACAAATTTAGTCATTTTGGTTAAGAAGATGGAGAATTTTCCCAAGCCGGAAGATATTTCTAGAAAGAGAGAGTATTATAATACAAATGTGAAAAAATTAGAACAGGCTAAAAAAGCTCTAGTAGCTCTAATGCATGGTATGCATGATTCGAACGCCTCACTTACACTGGCATACACTACAATTGATTCTGATTTGAGACACGCAATTGTCGAAGAAAGAAGCTTTGAGGCTAAGCTAAAAATGGAAGCGCAATCAATTGAAGATCTGATCGATCTGTTTAAAAGTAGTTCAGACTATTCCAAAGTGCTACATTTAGCAAAGATGTACGGCTTTGAAGTAAAACAAGACATTTCTACAAGCAGCTCCTCTTCAACTGCCGAAAAAAGAAAGCCAAAATCGCTATCTACGGAATCAGCTGAAATACTTAAGCAGGATTTTACAGATAATATTAACGTTAAAGTTAAGAAAAAACCTCTCGTAGCACACTAAACTAGTCTAAATTATGTTCGACTTCTTTCACAAAAATAAAAACAAAAATACAACTACCGTAAACCCTTCTCAGTATGCGAATCAGCAAGCACAAATCCAAGATTCCTCTCAAACTCAGCCTACACCCCAAAGCTATAGCCAAGCTCCTTACAAACAACTACCTAATTTGCCAGTTACTCCCCCTGCAAGTAATCCGAATACAATTCAAACCCCGTATCAAAATAATTTTCAAGCCAAGGTTAATACTCAAGCTGCGAAAGTAGATCCTAATAGTAGTCTCACTTCAACTGATAACTCCCAATCTGTACACGCAGCAGCCGAAAACATTGAGAAGATTTTTAATGATCAAGAGATTCAGACGCTACAGTTTGTTAATCATTTGGTATTAGCTATTACTGGATATAGCCCTTTTGATATTGATATTAGTGAGAGGGAAAGTGTAGTTAATAATTGTGTGCAAATATTTAGTGATTATTTAACAAAATACGTAGAGTTACGATATGGCACTCAAGATGCAACTAGACTCAAAGCAAGTCAAAAGTTCTCTGATACCAATGTCTTTAGTAAGTTTGCTGAATTGGGTCCTAAGTTTGATGAGGCTTATAACTCATTTATGACTCTTGTGGAGCAACAACCTATTTAAGGAAAAGTGATATTCATAAGAAGCTCACACACACAAGATCAAAAAACTAAAACAAAAACAAACTAAAAACAAATATGTTCAAATATCAGGCTAGTAGTAAATTTATAAGAGACAAGGTTGCCTTTTTGCAAGAGAGCGTTCCTAAACCAGTTAGCTCAGGAGTGCAAAAACCCGGTGAGTCGAGCTCTATAGCTCTTAGGAAAAAGCTAGAAGCTCAAAGATCACAGCTCAAAAATGAAGTTCAAACTAACTCAAAATCCATTAGAGAAGAACAAATACCAAGTCAGTACCAAGTCGTTGACCAAACTCCAGAATCTGGTATTCAGCCTAATATTGAAGCTGTAAGCTCCACTGAGCAACTAAATCAAACGATAAAAGCACAAATACAGTCTCTCAATAAAAGCCTAGAAGCTACTGATAATAATGTCCGAGCTAAGGTTTTTGAACAGGTACAGCAGCAAATAGCTAATCTACAGAGTGGAGGTATAGAGGAACAAAAAATAACTGAAGCGATTACAGAGGAAAAGAAAAAAAATAAAGAAAAAGGTCTAGGTTTTTTGAAAGGGTTGAAAGATAAGGCTAGCGGTTTATGGAGTAAATTACTTCCTAAATTGCCACTTACTCCTAATCAGGTTAAAGTTTTAGGGTTGGCAACAACCGCTGCTGGACTGGGATTATTGGCAGTTTATGGCTCTCCCCTTTTAGCAATACATTTAACAGGAAGCACTATGGCAGCAGGTACTTTAGGTTCTTATACTCTTGGTGGTCTAGGAACTGGATTCTTAGGCACCTCAGCAGCAAGTTTAGCTGCAGTCCCATATGCTTCAGCATTTGCCACAGGTGTAGGAGCTGCTACTACAACCGTTGGTGGTATAGTTGCTGCCTTTAAAAATAAAATTGCTCTCAAAAATCCAGAAAATAGTTCTCCGGCTTCAGTATCTGTTGAAGAACCTGTTGCTCAGCCTACTACGATGTCCCAAGCTGTTGCAAACACGCCTTCACCAGTAGAACCAAATACTCCTCCAAGAGTGGTAGTTCCAACTCAGGAACGATATCAAGCTCAGTCTAATTTAAGTATTGGTAGAGAGAAACTAAAGCCTAAGAATTTAGAAAAATCAATCAATATTCCTCTTGGGTTTGAATCAAATGATGTTTTAGAGTCTCTGAATATAAATATTTTACCAGTAGGCGCTAAAATTGCTCTAAATGTAACTGTTGATGGTAAAAATGCTAAAACTAATGCAACAGTAGTAAAGGGTGTGGATGGTCAAAATATTCTAAAGTTGCCTATAGCAGAAAACGCTTTTGTTAAGATTTCATCCACTAATGCTGATAATAAAGTAGAAACAGGAGTGGTATCCAAAGGACAAGATTTTGTACTTACTTACGAGGACGGGCAGAAATGGCAAATAACTTTAAATAGCTTCGAAATTCAAGAAAAAGCAAAACCTGTAAGTGGAGAAGCTAGTGTAGCAATAAACACAGACACGCCTGAATTTAAGGAAATAAACAATCTAGATAAAGTCGAAAAGAGTTTATTCGAATATAAAAGCTCTCAGGGAGATATTAAAAATCAAGTTGAAGCTATTAATAAATCAATCAAAATACTTAATGATTCAGGTTTAGACACAAAAGACTTGAAAGAAAAGCAGAAGAATTTAGAGCTCAAGACTCAGCCTTTAAGAGGGCAAGTAATTAAAGACATTGTACCTATAGCTAGTGATCTCAATAAAGCCATTTCTATCAAAGCTGAGGATAGGACAGAAGTTCAAAAGCAACAAGCCAAACTATACAATGACTTACAACAAGAAGGGTTTATAGTCGGAGGTGGTACCAAACAGAACGATGCTGCAATGATAAGTGAGTCTCCAGCTATTATTGAGAAAAAAGTAGTAGAGCCTGAATCAAAAGAGGTTACAGAAAGTTCAGTAGAGCAGAAAGAGTCGGGAACACCTAATGTCAAACAAACAATACAGAACTTCGAACTACTTAAAAATACTTTTGAAAATGAGAATGAAGCTCTGAGTAAAATGGTAGATGATACTATCGAATCTCTGGATGAATTAGCCAAACAGCAAGATCCCAAAACTAGCACTAACGAAATTCTAGGTTTACCTGAGACGGATGGTATTGCTAAGAGAGAAGATCTAGTGAGAGCAAGCCTACTATTTGGAGATATAGCTGAAAGTAAAGTACAGGACCCTGAATTAAAATTTCTCACTCAAACTAGTCAATCTTTTGAGGAAGGTGTAAAAAGTAACCCTTCAACTAAGATTTTAATTGGTTATAGAGGGGCTGGCTATGACAACTTACATAGACTAGTAGAGAACTTATCTCAGGCTAAGCTATTTATGAAAATAAAAGACACAAATGATAAAATTACTGAATTAAATAAAAATAAGGAATTAGGTAAAGACATTGGTCGCGATCAACTACTAGAAATAAGCTTAGATATTCTTAGTGGTGATCCTGTGGATATATCTAGTGATATTATTCAGATGCTTGTGGAGAAAAAGCCGTCTCTAGTAAGCTTTTTGACAAAGCAAAACCTTGAAGATTTGTATAATAATAAATCTAATTTATACTCATATGAAAGAGATGAGCTGTTAAAGCTCCCTGAGTATATCTCTAAACTGCTTCAGAATGAGAGTTTTGATGAAATACCTGATCCTGACCAAAGCCCTACAAAGAACACAGAAAAATCAAAAGTCACTAACTTAGAAGAATTTAAAAAGAAAAAAGAAATAAAAGAACCTATCCAAGCAGCTTAGTAAGTCGATAAATCTGGTAAGCGTCAAATTTTAGTGTAAAATTATATCGTAAATTAGTCTAACCTCTCCCTATAAGATATCCTAAACAATTTAACTTCATTTATATGAGTTGAGCGCAGATTATTGACCAACTATAAAATTTATGCTTTTTTTAGTCATTGCAGCGTTTCGTTGCAAGTAGATTTACAGATCAATCTAGAGAGATTATCAAGGACAATCAGATGATAATAATTACCAAGAATGGATTACTGCATTGGAAATTTTAGAAAACGGAGATAGTAAAAAGTTTCTAGAAGTTTCAAAAAGAATGCTCGATTTAACAAATCAATTCGACATTTCATTTTTTGAAGCTATAAATAAAGGCTTAACTGATTCCGATTCACTTAATAGGTGGATATTTTCGCTTGATCCAAGTTATAATAATTTGGTAATATGGTTTGCTCCAGTAATGCTCAATAATTCGATTAAATATGTTTGGATGGTTGGTAAATTTGATAGAGAAGTGCTTACTGTACGTAAAATGATAGATAACGCTTATCCAAAATTTAAATATAGTAGCTTACTTAGCTGCCCTGTTTTACCTCCATATCTAGGATATGTATCTACTATTGCAACCTCAACTTGGCAAGAAACATTAGATACAACAGGATCTGGAGAAGATTTTGCGATATTTCAAGTTTCTTACAACGGTGCAGACGATAGAAAAGATATAGACCAACTTATGGTTTTGAATTCTAAGTACTTAGTTTCATCAATTCTTGACACAGAAACAGCATTAACAAAAGTTTGTGATGAAAGCACGTTAGACTACATAAAGACAAGCGTGTTTCCAAGACTTAACTTGTTAACTAAACTGCATACTGAACTTCATAACATTGCTCACTTTTGTGGAGATTGGATTTTTGACGAAACAAAGGATATTCACGAATACGAGGCAATAGAGGAGTACAGAGCTTGCTTAGGTGCCATTTTTTTATCGAAATATACTAGTCTAGATAAAGATACTCGTATTGCATTCGCAGTTCTTGTTGTAATAACTCGCATTTTTAAATATGGACTAGAAGGTATAAACAATACCGAGAAAACTAGACAAGTAATTCGAGAAATTACTGTAGCTATTTTCTTTTTGGAAGACTTATTGCTGAGTAAATCAATTGAGATAACTTTGCAAGGTAAAGGTGAGGTTCGTTTTAGTATAAACTTAGAACTACTATTGGATAGTATAGACCAATCACTGAACAAAATATGCAAATATGAAAGTGAAAACAAGGCTATAGGAAAATCGGCGCTGGTACGTTTTGCAGTTAATGAGTACTCTCGAGTTTATCCAAACAAACAGCTATCCGAAAAAGCTTATAGTTTGTACAAAAAAATTTCTTGACTATACTTAAATTAGGTGCTTATATCTAGATTAGAGTAATTTATTTACAGTTACTCTGATAGTATAGAAATAGTAGAGGTTATCATGACAAAGCAAAAAACCATTGAGTCTTTAACACCTTTCGCAAAAGAAGTGAAAAGCAAAGACTCAAAGTTCAAGAGTGGTAACTTGTTCACTTCCGCTAACCCGGTAAAAAGTGATGCACCATTAAATCCAAGTCAGTCAATTTAGTTTCTGAACACTCTCATCTAATCTTAACTATAGCCACACTAATTCTTACGAGAATAGTGTGGTTTTTTTGTAGATTAAAAAGTTTACTGAAAAAAGTCGATAAGAGCATTGTTTTAGATTTTGCATTATAGATATGACGCTTCTCTTAAATTTGCAAACAAAATAAATTCAATTCAAAACCTAAATATGAGTATAATTAGAGCTCAAAACTTGAATCGAAGTTTTA
The DNA here is from genome assembly GCA_038751365.1 of Patescibacteria group bacterium. Classification (GTDB taxonomy): domain Bacteria; phylum Patescibacteriota; class JACMRA01; order JACMRA01; family JACMRA01; genus JBCDGH01. The sequence continues at coordinate 37,807 of JBCDGH010000001.1, forward strand.
GTATTAAAGTTAAAGGTCAGAAGGATAAATTAAGTATTCAAGCTCTTGATAAAATCAACTTAGTAGTTACTAAGCCTACCATATTAACAATAGTTGGTGCAAACGGTGCAGGTAAAACAACTTTAATTAAGTTAATGCTTGGCTTAATAAAGCCTACATCTGGTAAAATATTAGTATTTGATCAACTTCCTGAAAAAAGAAACCAAGCTTATCTAAAAAATATAGGCTTTGTCTCAGGCCAAAAGAGAATTCTGAATCAAGACCTTACCCCGTTTGATTCTATATATGTTAGTTCATTATTTTATGATATCAGTTCAGACGAAATCATTAAAAATTTCGACTATTTTTGCGATGTTTTTAGCGTTCAACACAGAAAAAATGTTCCGGTAAGGAAGCTATCACTCGGTGAAACAATAAAATTTGAAATTATTGCTTCTATAATACATAAACCTAAAATTTTGTTTCTCGACGAACCTACAATTGGGCTAGATTTTGAAGCCCAGGAGTCAATAATAGAGATTCTGAAAACTTATCACGAACAGAACCAAAGTACGATCGTTTTAACTTCACACTACATAAAAGACATAAAGTCTCTTTCCAAAGAGTTGCTTATTTTAGAAAAAGGTAATTCTATATACTCTGGTAGTTACTTAAACTTTTTAAACTCTAATAACAGTAACAGTGAATTTATCAAGAAATTCAAAAGTGAACTGAATAAATATGACTGAAATAATTAAATATGAGCGGATATTAGGCAAGACCCTATATAAGTGGTTTGCACTGTTATACTTACACTTTAAATCTTTTGCTAACTATAGGGTTAATATAGTTTCATATTTGTTTAGCCAGTTTTTAACTATAGCAGGAACACTGATCATTTGGTACTACAGCATAAGTAACGGTGTTGAAAGTATAGAATTTAAAGAGATAGTCAGTTATTATCTTATCGGTCAAATATTTTTAATAAAAATTACTCCACAGTGGTCTATCTCTGAAGATATACAGTATGGAAACTTTTCTAATAAGCTTCTTAAACCAGAAAGTGTATGGATAAGTTACATAGTAGAAGACCTAGGTGTTAACCTATTTACTAACTTCATTAAAATTATACTATCAGTTGCAGTGGCGTTAATATTTTTTAGCTATATAGTATTACCTTCAAATCCGTTAACTTATTTGTTGTTTTTAGTTTCGATTTTGTTAGCCTTTATAATTTCTATATTAATCAACTTTATTTTTAGTTTTATTACTTTTTATGTAGTTAACTCTCATGGAATTTTGGAGTTACTTGGTCAGGCTCAAAGATTTTTTTCTGGATGGCTCTTTCCGTTAGATATAATTTCACTTACAAGAATATTTACATTTTTACCTTTTGCATTTACATACTATTATCCAGTACAGATCTTCTTAGAAAGACAGACAATTGAACAATCGGTTCAGAATTTAGGTTTTGGATTTTTGAGTATTTTTATTTTGTTTTTTGTATGTCACTCAATTTATCACAATGGGTTAAAACAATATGAAAGTATAGGACTTTAAAACTAGAAGGTAAAAGATTATTGACCCCTAGGGAATGTTATGCTATGTTTAGCGTGCAATTTACAGGTAAATATAAGTGGTGAATAACAAGCCTCAAGAAGCTATCTCTGAGTTTGAACTAAATTTTCAGCTTGAGTCTACTCTTTACTTGAATAATTTGAAAAAAGTAAAGAGAACTTTGATGAATTGGCAGTTAAACTCTTTAATGAGTACTGTTGTACTAAAAAACGTTCTAAGCCAAAGAATGAAGTTTATGTTCTGATAAGTGCAGCTTCTCACGAAGAAGGAGAAAATATTGGAAGAACATTAAAATTACTTGAGGAGCAAAATATAAACCAAGATGAATATTTGATAGTTGTATTTTGTAACAAGCCATTCAACGCTATAGACATTACGACTAGCTATATTGATCAAAAAATTTGTAACCTGATTAACATTGGTCATAGTTGGAGTAAAGAAGAGTTACCAATGGTAAACATGGGAAGGGTAAAAAAAGTAAACGCCGACTTTGCTATGCTGCTAGCTGCATCTCATAACGCCTTAGATCCAATTTTTATTAGCCTGGATGCGGACATTATAAATTGCTCTAAGTCACTGGTTGAGACTTACACTAGAATGTTTAGATCAAATGATCAACCTTTCTCAATTTTAGGTAAAGTTGATTGGGATAAGTATGAAATTAACGATCTCTTTAGGGTTGGTATTAGAATATTTCAGTACATTGATGCTTTCGATAGACACGCAGGCAGCACCAGCAATAATCTCTTAGCAAAGTTTCCGCGTGTAATTGAGTCCAATGGGTGTAATTTTGCATTTAAAGGTTCAGTATATTGCAAAGTAAACGGCTTTGACCCCAAACAAGATTTACAAAATTGTATAGTCGGTTGTGAAGCTGATTTTGGTTATCGTTTACAAGATATATACCACCCTTATCAAGCTATGAAATATGGAGGTAAAGGAACTTATGTCGTAACATCAAGTCGCAGAGGTGTAATTACATTCAATAATGGGCTTGCTCCACATGAAATGTGGCGTTCTTGGGGAAAGCTTGGTAGTGAAGGTCGAAAATTAGAAATTTTAAAACCTTTCAAGGCAAGCCAAGATCCTGTTCGATTTCAACTAGAATCAGAGAGGATCTTCAATAGAACAATTTCATCCAATTTTGGTGAAAACTGTCTGACAGGTTCACAAAAAGAAATTTACTCTGAATTAGTGAAAAAACTAGCTTTGTTAATGGGGTTCAAGGTAGAAACAAAATCTTCATATGTAACAATAGTTAATGTGGATAAGATTCTACAGAGACTTAATGAGTTATTAATTAGAGAATAATTTTCTAATTAACCATATTTGTAAATTTACAGCCTTTGTATCAATATGGGGGCTTTTTTTATGTTTGGTTGTGACTAATGCTTTCTATACTCAAGTGAAGCTATTGACTTTTTAACCCAATGGAACTCCCCGTACGTAAGTGCAGGGGTTGTCTATTTAAATTAAATAATCTTAACCATGAACACAATTATTCTAGCTTTAACCTACGGATTTGTACATTACAAAAGTAATTCATCTACCTATTCCAGACTTACTTTCAACAGCTGGTTGATTGTCATAATCTTTTTTTGTGCAAGATCGAAATTATTGAAGTTTATTTTTTATCTTATCTCGCATCTGTGTTACTTATTTCTGACAGACTTTGCAATATACAGTTGTTCTGCCTGCTAGCTGTATTTTCTCTAAAATAGTACCACAAACAAAACATTTCTCTCCTCCTCTACCGTACACCTTATGCTCATGAGCATAGTTACCTCTGCTACCGTCCGCTAGCAAGTAATTGGCTACTGAAGAACCGCCTAGCTGAACTGCTAAGGGTAAGATACGCTTGATAGCATTATACAAGGATTCTATCTCAGCTTTTTTTAGTGATTTTATAGTTCTCATAGGGCGTACGCCAGCTTCAAAACAAACCTCGTCAGCATAAATATTTCCTAGTCCTACAACTGCTTTTTGGTCTAAAAAGACTTTCTTCAATACTCCAGTGCGTAGTTTAAGTTGAGTTCTAAAACTTTCTAAACTAAAATCTTCGTCTAAAGGTTCTAAACCAAGAGTCTTGAAATGCTCAGCTTTGTCCATGTCTACTTGAGACGGATAGTATAATAAATAACCAAATTGCCTAACATCGTTATAAAACAAAGTACCATTATCGAGCTTCAGAATAACATAACTATGTTTATTCGGTAGTTTGCTTTCACTATCTTTGATTGGGTGACCTCCCCAAATAGGTTTTTTGCCACTAGAATCATGATCTCCTTGAAAAACTAGCTGACCAGTCATTTTCAAATGTACAAGTAGTAAACCATTATTATCTAAATGAAATATTAGGTTCTTTGCTCTTCTGGTAATATTAGTTATTTTGGAGTCTGTTAAACCTTCGATAAATTCCTGTGTCTTTACTTTTGATGATTTTCTGGCTGTACCTGAGGATGAAACTAGTTTAGGGAGCAAAACTTCTACATTCTTAATAGTCTGTCCTGTTACATAGGGTAACAAACTTCGTCTTAAACTTTCTACTTCAGGTAGCTCTGGCATATAATTATATTTGCTATAAGATATGATCATAGTCAAATAAAGATAGTAAATATGTACAAATTGACTACTATTCAAGATTGCGTTTTTAGATATATATGAGTTCGAATGAATACACTGAGCTAAAGTCTGCCTCAGTTTGGATTTTTAGGAAATATTTAGATTTAGAAAAAATTTTAGATGATAGCTTAGAAAGTTATGAATTGAGTCATAGTGTAGATTCTCTGTATAAATTCTTATGGGATTACTATGCTAATTGGTATGTAGAGTATCTCAAGACAGACGATACTCAGCTTAATTTCTCCAAAGAATTGTTTAAGCAATATATTGTTACACTATCACCATATTTACCTTTCGAGACGGAAGTCTTGTGGTCAGAGTTTTTTAAGGAAACCACTTTGCTAGCAAAAGAAATCAAGGACTATAATTGGTCAAAACACGTGTTAGAGCTTTTAAATAAAAATCTAGATAAAGCAGATGAATTTGAGAACGTAATTCAATTCATTGAAAGTCTTAGGTCTATGAGAGGATTGTTTGCTATAGACCCAGCTAATTACATCCAGCTTTTTAGCACTGATTCGGTTCTTAACCAATATTCTGAGTTCATTAAATTGGTTGGGCGAGCCGAAATTGTGAATCAGGAGCGAGAGAATTTGTATACGATTCATAGTGGTCAAATAGTTTGTACAGTAAATATTTTTGAATACATAAAAGACCGTCAAGCTGAAATTGTAAGAACCCAAAAAATTATTAAGAGCTTAAGCAAGCAAATAGTCAGTCTTGAAACACAACTGAATAATCAAAAATTTATTGAAAAGGCGGAGTCCGAAGTCATCCAGGAGAAAAGGCAGAGTTTAACTGATCGTCAAATGGATTTAAAACAGCAAGAAGATAAGCTAAAAGTTTTAAATTAGAGGTGAAAATAATTGTTTAAGATTTACGACTTTCACTTAGATATACTGCCGATTAGGTTATCTCAAGTGTTGACTTATTAAACATACTGTGCTTCATTCACACTACTCTATCAATATTGGTAGATAATTCGTAGTACCTAATAAAATAAGAGGAAAATCAGATGAGATTCTCTTCAGAAGAAGTAAACGAAATCAAATTTGCTGATGGTAGTGATCTTAGTATTGGTGAATTTACGCATAGTGAGGAGGTTACACTCCCAATTCTGATAGTAGCCGCTTGTAGAGTGAAGCCACATCCATATTTATTAAATCAACATGTTACGCTCGATCTAATAAGCCAACATGGTGAATGGGGTAAATCCAATATAATCAGGTTAGAGGAAAAGGTAAATATTGATGATAAAATACTGTTTCAAATTAGACCTGGGCAAAAACACCCTTCCCATGTAAGCAAAAAAGAGCCAGAACGAACATCTTTAATATATCTCGAATTTGATAAAATAAACGATAGTTCTTATGAGCTTAGAGCAGCTTATCCACGGTCAAAATACGATCCTGGAGAAGAGCCGATATCTCCACATATTGATCCGTTTTGTGAAGAAGGGAGGGTAGAAAGAGATTTGTGTTTAGAGAAATGGTGTAATTATGCTTATCCATATAACAGCGAGGTAGATAGTTTTACTTCCTCATGGAAAGAAGTTATTAATGAATATGGTGATGAATATCATTGGTAATCCTTGCGATTAGTTTTTCTTTTTGACTGTCTTTCTTTATATTGAAGGCAGTTTTCTTTTATGGTGGGTTAATACTGATAACTAAATCTTGTATTTATTCAGTTCTTATTGACAAAAGCCATTGAATGCTTGATTTTTCGGGTATGTCAACAAACTATGGAGCGTCAAATATCACTGTACTTGAAGGTTTAGAAGCGGTGAGAAAAAGACCTGGAATGTATATCGGAAATACAGGCAAGGAGGGTCTACATAGATGTCTTGGAGAAATTCTGGATAACTCTGTAGACGAATATATGGCTGGGCATGCTACTACCATAAAAGTATTAGTACGAAATGACACTTCCATTTTAATTAGTGATGACGGCAGAGGAATACCTACAGATATTCATGCCAAAACTGGAAAAAGTGCTGTCGAGACTATAATGACAGTTTTACACGCAGGCGGAAAATTTGACCAGGCTAATTATCAGTTTTCAGGAGGATTGCACGGTGTAGGCGCTAGTGTAGTTAATGCTTTATCAGAGAAAATGCAGATTTGGGTACTCAGAGATAAAAAAGTACATTACATACCCTTTTCCAAAGGTAAGGTAACGGCTAAAATGATCGACTTTGAGTCAGATTTATTAGCTAGTAAATTTCCTGAGATTATAGAGCATTTAGTTTGGGACAAGTCAGGCACTGTTACTACTTTCTGGCCTGATAAAACTATGTTCGAAACTACATCTTTTAATGTTAAAGAGATTGAAGAGAATCTTAAACAAACTGCTTATCTAAACAAAGGTATTAAAATTATTTTTGAAGTCGAAGCAGCAGACGGCACCAGTAACTTGCAAGAATTTTGTTACCCTAAAGGTATCTTTACTTTTTTGGAAGATGTGACTAAAGGTGAAAGCTTACAGACACCAATTATCCACCTAGAAGCTAAAACAGATAACTTTCAGATGGAACTAGCCATGACATACAGCAGTGACTATAACGAAAGACTGTTTGCTTTTACTAACGGAATTATCAATCCAGAAGGTGGTGCTCATGTAACCGGTTTTAAATCCGCTTTGACTAAGTTAATCAATAACTATGCTTCATCCAAGAATTACTTCAAAAAAGACGAAAGATTTACAAGCGATGATCTGAAAGAAGGGGTTAGAGTAGTCTTATCTATTAAGATGACTGATCCACAGTTTACTTCACAGTCAAAAGTAAAATTAGGTTCAACTATAGCTAGAACAATTACTGACAGGATGGTTACTGAGAGATTAGGTACTTTTTTAGAAGAAAATCCTAGTGTGGGAGCTTCTGTAGTACAAAAAGCCCAGCTAGCTATGAAAGCACGCTTGGCAGCTAAGTCTGCACGGGATAATATTCTCAGAAAAGGGGTGTTAGACAGTATGGCACTACCTGGAAAACTAGCAGATTGTAGTGAAAAAGATCCCGAAAAAAGTGAAATATTTATTGTAGAAGGAGATTCTGCGGGAGGAAGCGCAAAACAAGGTAGAGATAGAAATACTCAAGCAATTTTACCCCTCAGAGGGAAAGTTTTGAACACAGAAAAGGCAACTTTAGATAGAATCCTTAATTATGAAGGCATTAAAAACATGATAATTGCTTTTGGTACTGGTATCGGCGACAAATTTGATATTGATAAATTACGTTATCACAAAATTGTACTGATGACAGATGCTGATGTAGATGGTGCTCACATAACTACGCTTTTATTAACTTTCTTGTATAGATATATGCCCGTCTTGATCGAGGATGGTTACATTTATATGGCTAGACCACCACTTTATAAGATACAATGGGGTAAAAAATTTGAGTACGTTTACTCCGATGTGGAAAAGGAAGCTCTACTTAAACGAGTAAATTCAGCTAATCCGGATAAAGACATAAAGTTTGAGATTCAAAGATATAAAGGTTTAGGGGAGATGAACCCCGAGCAACTATGGGAAACCACCATGAACCCAGTTTCAAGAATGTTGTACCAAGTTACAGTAGGCGAAGCGGCTATTGCTGATAAAGTATTTGAGGATCTTATGGGAAGCGAAGTAGAACCTAGGAAGAAATTTATTGATGAAAACGCTATCTTTGCTGATGTAGACATGGTTTAGACCAAAGCTATTTTTTATGAATGAAGGTTCTGGAGCTTTTTTATTATTTTCAAACGGTCTTGTGGGTCTGCAGTTAAAAGATAATTTAGACTACCTATCTGACAAGTGGTGTGTATCGGCTTTTGGTGGAGGTTTTGAGCAAGGTGAAGATCAGCTAACGTGTTTAAAAAGAGAGCTTTACGAAGAGTTACAAATAAAGAATGTAGCTGATAGTCAGATTGTTAAGGTGGGAGACTATGAAGCTAAACTTAAAGAAAATCAAATTGTTTTAGCTCATCAGTTTATTATTGTCGGTTTAGATATGAACCTTCTTAAACCCTCTGAAGGAAATCTATGTATTATTGATCCAAATAGTAATATCAACGGTGAAAATTTAAGAATTGGTGAAATTGCTGAACACTATTATTACGACACTATTAAGATGTGTATCTCACTTCACAAAAAATATATTCTAAACGGTTCCTATAAATAAGACTTTAGTTGATATCCGCACACTCTTTACCTACCTCACATACAAAGACTCTTTTGGGTATTCTAAAGTCAATATAGCTTATTTGACCAGTCTCTAGCTTGTCTTCAATTGAGTTGTTTCTAATGCTTGTGTTGATAACCGATTTAATCCTTTTAAGCTGGTTGTCGCTGGTCATGGCTGTTGAATCGAATAATAATCTAACCCCACTCGCCGTTCTGATTTCTACATCAGTATCAAGTAAACTTGGTAGAGAAGTCCTGCTCAAAGAAATATTTAGCTCTTCAAATACACCCCATAGCCAAGCAACAAACCAAAACCTGTTTAGTTGTTCAGTGTTTTCTTCTAACGGATAGTCTTTGAGGCTCATACCTGATCGGTCAAAAGAGATAATTCTATCTACTTCCACTACGTTTTCTCGCAAATTTAAATTATCTTCTGTCAGCACCTTGCCTTCTTGGCTAATTCTCCAGTATTTTTTTTCTGTGTTTTCTACAACCCCTAAAGTAATTAGAATAGGTTCGGTAGTAATTTTTAATGATACTTTGTTTGGCCAGTTTCGCTCTACTACATCTACCGATTTTATTTCTGGTACAAATCTTTTAGCTTGCTGAGTCAAAATATAATCGTTGATATACCAGTAGCTATTACTTGGCAAAACTCCAAAAGTCTTCGATTGCCTGATATTTTGAATTAGAGAATTAACCTGCTTATCATTTAAGTAAGATTTATCTTCAAAAGACACTGCATAGGATTTAACCAAAAAAAATCTATCAAAAAAAGAAATGTAAGCAAAACCAACAAAAGAACTAAAAATTACCAGCAGGGCCAATATTTTGTTAAAGTATTCGAGTAATCCCCATTTAATGACATAAAATTTTAGATTTTTCCAAATATTTCTGAAGTCAAATATGTTAGTACTTCTGCCGACTAAATTTAGATTCTTGTAACCAAAAGAAAACTTTTTCGCTGAACCTAGTTTAATCTTATTTTTAACTTTGTCTTTAATTAGATGATCGTTGTTTGGTTTAAATACTTTGAAATTGTCATTTTTTTTGCTAAAACTACTTTTTTTGCTAAGCCCAGGTCGGTAATAAGGGCTACGATTTGATTTTATACTGTTTAGGTCTTTATACTGCTTACTTATAGTAAGTTTATGAAATATTCTGGCAAAAAAACCTTTGCCACTAGCTCGGGACGCTAACTTCTGAGAATAGCTTGATGCTTTCTTGGAGTTAGTAAAAATCATACACTAATTTATATTATCTTACCCTTTGTTAGTCAACTATGCCGTACTCAGACCACCAATATTTGAAGCTGTCATTCTCAATGTGCTTTCTTATCTGATCCATCAAATCAAAATAAAATTCTAAATTGTGGAGTGTTGCTAATCTATATGCAAGTAATTCTTTTGCCCTAAATAGATGGCATAAGTAAGCTTTAGAGTAGGTTTTTAGTATATTAAGTTTTGAATTTGGATTGATGGGGCTAAAATCAAACAAAAAAGCTGAGGAGGTTATATTTATTTTTTTATAGCTTTTATTAGAGGTTTTGACTAATAGAGAACCGTGTCGCGCATTCCGAGTTGGGTAAACGCAGTCAAACATATCTATCCCTCTAGCTACCATTTCAACAATATCTTTGGGAGTGCCTACGCCTAATAAGTGTCTAGGTTTGTACTCTTCAAGAATTTCAGTTTGGGCTAGCACTTGTGAATACATTATTTCCTGAGGTTCACCCCCATTTGCTACACCACCTATAGAGTAGCCAGGTAAATCTAGCTCCATCGTTAACCTAGCAGACTCCTTTCTGAGGTGAGTAAACTGAGCTCCTTGAGGTATGCCAAATAACAAATTTTGATGCAAATACTGTTGACGTAATAATTCAAAAGCTATTTTGCTTCTTTTTGCCCACCTGTATGTGCGTTCCATAGCTTTTTTGGCTTGTGACTCGCTTACTTCAGCCGCTAATGCTTGATCCAAAACTAAAGCAATATCTGAGCCCAAGATAGTTTGAATTTTCATAGATTTTTCAGGACTCAAAAATTTGGTGTCACCGTTTTTAGGTACTCTAAATCTAACTCCCTCTTCGCTAAACTTGCTTATTTTACTTAGACTAAAGGCTTGGAAGCCTCCTGAATCAGTTAAAATTGGTTTTCTCCAGGTATTAAAGCTATGCAAACCTTCAGCTTTCTGCAATATTTCTAAGCCAGGTTGTAACCACAGATGGTAGGTGTTGCCTAGGATTATCTGTGCACCTAATTGTTGCATTTCATCCATAGATAATGACTTTATACTACCCAGTGTCCCAATTGGCATAAATACAGGAGTTTTGACAGTACCATGGGGTAGTTGTAACATTCCTCCACGTGCTTTTGTAGTCGAGCAAGTATAATCAATGTCAAAAATTTTTCTAGCCATCTTAACTTAAGATTCAATAATCCCTTTATTTAGTCAAAACGATAGCTTATAAATCAATCAGAATTCGAGATATAATCTTCTTGATTCAAGGTTGGTTAGCTCAGCACTATCTTCAATATACAGCTTTAAAAAATTAATTAGATCATTTAGAGAATCTACTGCAATCTCACTACCACTTTGATAGGCTGAAATCTGTGAGTTAGGGTTAAGGTTGTTTGCCTGCATTATTACTCTAAGCTCGTCTCGTGCCCTTAGTCTTTCATCAGTATTTTGCCTTATAAATTCAATACTATTTTCTAGATTGCGAGCGAAGATTACTTGATCTCTACTATTTACAAAGTCTGTGTTTATCACTATGCCAGCTAAAGGGAATTCGTTGAAGATTGAATCGCTAGCTAGAGTTTGGTCTGGGTTTAGTCGTTGTTTGCCAACAATATTTTCGAGTTCGGTGACATAAGGTTCAATCATTAAAAGTGTATGAATATCACCTGAGGAAAATGCTTGAGTAAGGCTGTTCGGATCATTACTAGTAACATATTCAATTGAGCTAGTGCGTACTTTTTTGTTGAACAAAAATAAATCGAGACCTTGCTTAATTATGGGATTGTTCGGAAAATAACCTACTTTTTGGTTATTGGTATCACTGAGGTCATTAACGCTTTGACTCTGGCTAATTAAAAAAAGGTTAGGGTGGTTAGGTAATTCAATGATTTGAGATACAATTTTAAGGTTTTTTGACTTGATAGCTCCACTGATTACATTTGGCATATCGCTGTAGCCGCCAATATAACCTTTCTCAGCCAAGATCGTATCCATTACTTGAGCCCCTGATCCCAGATACTTTATTTTTATAGGAAATTCCGAGTTAAATTTCTCTTGATATACAATTAAAGGTAGGTTGGCTGTAGCTCTATATGTAAATACTGTAAAACTTTTTGAATCACTCATTTCATGGTTATAAAAACTAAATATTATACTAAACAATAAACTCAATAAGACTAACACTGCACAGCTAATTTTTAGCTTAGACCATCTAAGCCTACTTAAATAGTTTGCTAGTGTATATTCAAAAATAAAGGCTAAAAAAATAATCAGAACTACATAAGTATACAAAAAATCTGTTCTAAAAGTCTGTTGAAGCTGGGCTATTCTGACACCAAAGCCAAATTCAGCACCAACTATAATTTCGCTGATAATACCTACACCAAAAGCCCAAATAACAATACTTGGGATTATCCGATAAGATAGTAGTAAAGTTATTGGTAAAATAAAGTGTTTAAACCTTCTAGTTTTTGTAAGATTCCATGACTTTTGTAGGTTTTGATATTGCCTTTCTTCTTTGTTGATTGTAACTATCAAGTAATTTAAATATAGAAATAAAGTAGTTAGGGAAATAACCGCAATCTTAGTTTGTTCACTAATTCCAAATATTAGGATAGATATTGGGATCATGATTGGCGCGGGCAAATATCTTAGTACTTGTTGAATTCTGCTGATAATGAAGTGAGCTTTAGGTACAAGGGTAGTCAGAAAAATAAGTAGATAAGAGATAATAATTCCTAAAGATATACCTATGACTATTCTGGTATAGCTAAATGTAAGGTCTGCTACGAATATCTTTAAAAAATCTGTTGTTCTAACACTCTGTAGAATCAAGCTAGGGCTCGTAAAAAAACTATGATTAACTAAATTGACTACAGATAATAATTCCCAAAGTAGTAATGTTAAAGACCAAAAAATGAAATTTTTTACTGTCCCGTTTAGATAGTTTTGGTATTTCAGTTTCATAGTTAATTCTTGAACCCTTTTTTATGAATTTGTAGTCTTGAGTCGTTTTTATGACTAAAGTTAAATACGTCTCCTGGTAATAAATCTAAGATCATTGGGTTATGAGAAATGGAAATTAGCTTGAATTTGTACTTTTTTTGTTCTTGTAGCAGCCAAGTGGCAATTTCAGCTATCGTGCTTTGATCAAGTGCTGAAAATACCTCATCAAGTAACATATATTTTGGTTTGCTTAGCATTTCTCTAAATAGTATAAGCTTTTGAAGCTGACCTCCGCTGAGATTGTAAGCGTCATGATATTCTTCTGATGCGAGGTTTATATCCTTTAGCTTTACTTTAATTAATCTGTTTAGCCAATGTAATTGCTCACATATTTGGGACAGGTTATAGAGATCCTTGATCCTGGATGTGCCTGTGGCTAACATTAGATTCTTTTCAATACTGCACCACCAGAGCCAACTTTGTCTGTAGTTTTGATCTATATAAGAAAAACTCGTGTTTTGTGCCTTTAAATCCTCCAGAATAAATTTTAGAAAGGTACTTTTTCCTACTCCATTTTCACCCCAAAAATGATTAATATCACTTTCCAAATTAATACTGAGATGATCTATTATCAAAGAAGGTGAAAGGTCTATAAAATATGGTCCAAAATGAGTAGTTAACGTTTTTTTGTGATTCATATATCTTAAAGCCAGTTTTATCAACTATGATTCTTGTTTTTTTGAACCTTCAAATTTGACTACGAGATCTGACTTCTTTGTGCTTTGAATTAATATTTTGGAATTCTCTAAAACTATATCTACGTTTAAAACTATAGGAGATTCTTCTGTCGCTTTAGGAATATTTATACCTAGTGTCTCAAGGTCATTAAGTAACTTTAATTTATTCTCAGGGCTCACTCTTTGCCCACCTACTTCAAAATCTACTTCAAAATACGTACTCACAAAGTCAGAGCTGTTTTTATCAGTATTAGTCTCTATTTTGCCTTCTATCATAGATAGCACTTTCGGATATTGATCATCAATTTTAAGACTTTCAAAACCAAGTAAATCTAAGTCTAAACCACTCGCTTCAAACCTGAAATCTTTATTTTCTTTAATTTTTAGCTCACTCTTTGGAAATACTATCGCGTTTGTAATTAAACTTGCTCTGTTACCTACATAATGACCAGTAAAACTATTCGATGATGTGTCGATAGGGCTATTAATGCTTGGTAGACTGACAGCTTTCTCAACAACTGTATCATCTTCATTGACTTTAGTTTCTAATTCAGTGTTTGTTTCCGTATTATTATTTCTCTGACTTTGCCAAAAAGCTACTGTACCAACACCCAATATCGAGGTTAAGACTATTGCAATTACCAAGAAGTAGATACGTTTTTTGTTATAAGTTATTAGCTTACCCAAATTCATGATCAGATAGTAATAACTTAATTAATATCCGGTCAAGCTTTGGAAATAGGTGTTTATTTAGATATTCTTCCTACCAAAAAAATTAAAGATATACACTGCATCAGTGTTGTTATTTATGTTGATGGTGTTGTTGATAGTTTCCAGTGAAGCCTGAGTGTAGATTGGCAAAGTAGATGTTGGATTAGGTATTATCAAACCGGCTATTTCTAGGCTTTTTTCAAGATTGCTTCTAACATCACTCTCCACAACAGTACCGTTGAGAAAAAATTCAGTTTCAATTTTATTAATTGTTATTTGCATAGTTTGCTCAGAATCAGAAATAAAACTGCCAAACATAACCGCGTTGACAGTGGGGTACTGGTTATTTACTGCTAAAGCAGGATTATTTAGGATTCCTAAGTCAAAACCAGAACCTGTATAAGTAAATGATGTATCATTAGAGATAGATAATCTGCTTTCTGGAAACTGAATATTTGAGTTCAAAAAGCTTGATTTGACACCAACATATTCGCCATTAAGAGTAGGTTGAACTAAATCAATTTCCGGTGTTGTAACCTCAACTTCAGACTGCTTATTGGTGTAGTCGACCTCGGGTGATGATAAGGATTGCTTGAATTCTGAATAGTCCTCAGGCTGAAATTCTTGGGTAGGAAAATTATCAAAAGAAGCCTTAGCTTGAGATTGATAGTAGGAAAAAAATATTACCCCAGTTACTACTAAAGTCGACAGTATTGCTGCAAAGGCGAACCAATTCCTACGCCATATTGTTTTATTTAGTAAGTTCATAGCAATTTTTGTTTTTTTATTTGGTTTATCAATTTTATTTAAGTAGAAAGTTTGTGCTTTATTTTAGTAAATGTCAAAAATTTTTATAAAGCTTGCTCGAGTATGATTATGAATTAAGTAGCAAAAAAGTATTTTTTAATTACTATTCTATTTGTACTTCCAACTCTTACTACTATACTTTTAATAATTGAGTAAATAACTAAGTTGCTAGGATTAGTTGGTGCGAAAGTTTGAATAAGTTAGTATGAGAAGAGGTGTACAATTACTAAATTATAATCGGCAAGAATAGGGTGTGGGCTGTGCAACTGTTTTGACAAAGCAAGAACAAAAGCTTTAGCTACGATTATAAGTTTTGCACATTATGAGCAACAATCAAGTTAATCCTTATAAGGATATAGAAGAAAAATGGCAGAAGTCTTGGTATGATAACAACATCTACAGAGCAATAGATGATGATACCACAAGAGAGAAAAAATATATATTGTTGGAGTTCCCTTATCCATCTGGATCGAATCTTCATATAGGTCACTGTTTTCGGTATACCTTACCTGATGTGTACTCTAGGTTTTTGAGGATGAAGGGTTATAATGTGTTATTTCCGATAGGTTGGGATGCTTTTGGTCTACCTACTGAAGAATATGCTCGAAAGACTGGTATAAATCCAAAATTAGTCACAGAAACAAATGTAAACAATTTCCGAGACTCGCTTAAAAGTCTTGGATTCGGATTTGATTGGAGTAGAGAGTTTGCGACTTCAGATCCAAGTTATTATAAGTGGACTCAGTGGATATTTGGCGAGCTTTATAAGAATGGACTGGCTGAGCAAAAGCAAGTTGAGCTATGGTGGTGTCCAGATCTAAACACAGTCCTTGCAAATGAAGAGGTGATTGAGGTAGATGGTCGAAAAGTTAGTGAAAAAGGTGAGTATCTGGTGCAAAGGAAAAAAATGCTACAGTGGGTTTTAAAAATGCCAGAATATGCTGAGGAATTACTTAATGGTCTTGAGCAAACCAACTTTCCAGAATCGATTAAAGAAATGCAGCGAAATTGGATTGGTAAGAGTGAAGGTGTCGTGGTCAGATGGCATCTTGCTAAATTTCAAACTGAGATTACAAATCAGACCCAAGAAGAGATACCTAGTTTTTCCGAAAACCCTGAGCAAATTAATCACGAGTTAGAATTTGGTGAAAGAGGTTTGGCTATTATAAAAATAAAAGAGATCGGAGAGTTTGTTATATACGATAAAGCTTTAAGGAATGACTTTAGAACTCGATTTCCTGGTGGTCATCTTGATCCAGGTGAAAACTCGCTTCAGGCGGCTATAAGAGAAGCTAGGGAGGAAACAGGACTGACAAATTTAGAATACTTAGGTTACTTAGGTAGTTCTCACGGATTTTATAATTGGGGTGTAGATTCTTCACAAATCATCCATAAATTAGATCATTTTCATTACTTTGAGTGCTCTCTAAAAGACTGGCATGCCCGCAAAGATGGTCAAGAAAGCCATATTAATTGTTTTCTAGCCTCACCTGATTATGTAAATGAACATGCAGTATCCCAACAGGTTGAATGTTTGAGTAGAATTCCTGAAGTAAAAGCAAAATTTGAGAAAAATACGCTTAAAACTTTTACTACTAGAGTAGATACTATCTACGCTGCGACATTTTTGATACTAGCTCCTGAGCACCCAATGGCACTTGAGATAACTTCGCCTGAGCTTAGAGCCCAAGTCAGTGATTATATAAGTAAGTTCAAGAATCAAAGTGAGCTTGATAGGCAAATCAATAAAGATAAAACTGGAATTTTTACTGGAAATTACGTGATTCACCCACTTACTGGTGATAGAATACCGGTTTGGGTTTCAGATCTAGTAATCGCAGGCTATGGTACAGGGTGTGTTATGGCTGATGCTCATGACGAAAGAGATTATGAATTAGCCGAGAAATACGGTATCCCTTTAAGGGAGACTATTAGCCTTGGAGATGATGTAGATAGAGAATTTAAGAAAGTAATTGTTGAAGACGGGGTATTGTTTAATTCTGCTGAGTTTTCTGGTCTTAATTCTGTTGAAGCGAGGATAGAAATTACAAAAAAACTACTCAAAAACGGGTTCGGTAATACTCAAACTAATTACAAGTTTAGAGATTGGGTCTTTTCAAGGCAGCGCTACTGGGGTGAGCCTTTCCCATTTGTATATTCTAAAGTAGGAAGCAACACTGACTACAATTAATATTATAGGAAACAAGAGTTTACTTTCAGATAAAGAAAGTGTATGATAATTAGTTATTTTTTGGCTTTTAATTTATGGTTTGAGGGTTTAATTTCTTGTTTAGATTCTTTATTCTCTTTAGTCCAATTAGTAAGCTCAAGGAATAATTCTTGAAGTCTTTTATATTCTTGAGGGCTAGATTTTGGATCGATACTCCTAATCTCACTTTTGAGATCACTTAAAATAATAGCTTTAAATCCTTGGTCTGAGTGAGCAAAGGAATTATTACCACCTAAAGCATCGGTGATATATTTGATTAACGATGTGATTTCAGATCCAGGCATATTTTTGTTTTGGTGTTTTTTATCTGCTTGGATAAATAGTATATTATACTATGTAACTTTTAGCAACAAACTTTTGTTGATTATTCAGATGGGCTTAAAAATAATCACAACACGTGTTTTATCGTTTTTTCTGGACATTATGCAATCTATTCAAGTATAGATTTTTTATGAAAATTTCAATTATTTGTTCAAGCCATAGAATCGCTTCTCAATCTAGTAAAGTAAGTTCGTTTCTAGAAAATATTTTAAAAAATAACAGTGTAGAAACTTACCTACTCGAACTCGCCAAAACTCCTTTAGCCTTTGCATACGCTGACGGTTATGCGGATAGCAACTACTCAAAAAAAACAGAGGAACTCTTAAACCAAATTTTACCTCAGTTGGATAGTTCTCAAGGATTCGTATTTGTTGTTCCTGAGTGGTCAGGTATGGCTACGCCCATGTTAAAGAACCTAATCTTACATTTAAATCACGAATTAGCCCACAAGCCAATACTACTAGTTTCGATATCAGCTAGTCGTGGAGGAGCTTTTCCTATTGCAGAATTACGCCTCTCAGGCTACAAGAATGCGCTATATAATATAATCCCAGAGCATTTGATTATTAGAAATGTTAATGATGTTCTTAATAGTAGCGAAATCAATGAGCAAAAATACGGTCGTGCAGATACTTTTATCAAAAAAAGAATTAACTTTGCTTTAGATTTGCTTTTAAAGTATTCAAGGGCTCTAGAAATAGTTAGAGAGGATGGTCTACCTTTATTTGAGTTAAGTGAAAATGGAATGTCTTAAGATTTGTAAACAAGTTACTTACTTTTAAAGATTATTTGTGTTGATGGTTGGAAGTGTAGATGGTATATTTGATTATATATCAAAGATAATCTAAAATTATTAGAATCAGGTTAAAAATAATCGATGGAAAATAAAAATAAAAAGCTAGTTCTGAGAAAAGAAAAGCCCTTGAGAAGGTCTAAGTTTCATGATGTAATCATTAGTTACTTAGCTAAAGAAATGGCTAATCTTAATATTCATTCTAAAGGAGGTGCTACAGCTAACAAAACCTCAGTCGAAGATATAAAGCTAATTAGTGATTTTAAACCCAGTCTAGATTTGCTTGATACATTAAAGCGATTAAAAGATACTTCCAGTTAGCTTAATAAGTAGAATTTTTGATATTTAAATACAAAATACAGTTCAGATTTAGGGTTTGACTTTATTGGAAAGTATTACTAGGTTTGGATAATAGTTAAATCAAATTAATTGTGTCTAAATCTAAAATTGAAGCTAAGAAAACAACTAAAATTAATGAAGAGTCTTATCTAATTAAATTATTAGAGAGAGATGAACTCCCTTTAGAACTCCCTGATATCGAAAATTTTGAACCTTCAGCAGATGGTAAATCTCCCTTAGCAAAGACTGATTGGGTAGTTATTAAAGATGAAGAGGGTAGAAAAATTGGTATGCACGAGGCAGATACTATGCCAACTTGGGCAGGCTCTAGCTGGTATCACTTGAGATTTACAGATCCTAAGAATTCTTCTGAGTTCGCTTCTAAACAAAAGCTACAATACTGGCTCCCAGTGGATCATTACTTTGGTGGTAGTGAGCATACTACAGTTCATTTACTATATTCACGGTTTTGGCATAAGGTTTTGTATGAGCTTGGTTATGTAACGACTCCAGAACCTTTTCAGAAACGTACAAACGGCGGTGTTCTACTGGCTAGTGACGGAACTAAAATGAGTAAGTCTAAGGGTAATGTAATTAATCCAAAAGATAAATTAGATATCGTTGGTGCGGATGCTTTGAGACTCTATATTAGTTTCATTGGTCCATATGAGGCTACTGTTTCTTGGCAAGATGGTGGTTTGATCGCCTGTAAAAAGCTTGTCGATAGCCTATTTAGATTGTATGGAAAAGTTGATAAGTCGAATGCTAGTGATAGTGACAAGAAAACTCTAGTTATTTACAATAAGATGTTGAAAAAAGTTACTGAATTGTATGAGAATCAGAAAATCAACGTGGTAGTAGCTGAAATCATGACCTTTGTGAATCATCTTAAGTCGATTGATGTTATTTCAGGTAGTGTTTGGTTAGGATTACTTCAAGTATTAGCACCATTAGCTCCTCATATAACAGAAGAACTGTGGTATAGATTCCATGAAGAGTATGATCATGAAGACTACACCAAATCTATACAT
Organism: Patescibacteria group bacterium; assembly: GCA_038751365.1. Lineage (GTDB taxonomy): Bacteria > Patescibacteriota > JACMRA01 > JACMRA01 > JACMRA01 > JBCDGH01. The sequence goes on from JBCDGH010000001.1 coordinate 57,304, forward strand.
TTGAGCTCTTGGCCTGAATATAATGCTAACTTAGTCAAAGATGAAGTGGTAACAATTGCTGTTCAGATAAATAGTAAGGTTAGAACAACTTTTGAGGCTCAAGCTGATACAGACGACGATGCTCTATTCAATCAAGCTAAAGAGGTAGCTCAAAAATGGCTTGAGGGAAAAAATATCAAATTCTTTAAAGTCGTTAAGAACAAGTTAATTAGTATTGTTGCTGATTGAGATTAATTTTAGATGCTATTTCTCTCTTTGATCTAGATTGTATCTTGCGCATCTCCTTGTTGAGCGTTTTGATTTGGGGGTGTGCTGTCGCCGGGAGTAATTTTCAAATCTTCTAGTTTTGGAGCTTCTACACTGTTTAGTTCTACTTCTGGCTCCTTGGTGTTGTTCTGATCTCTATCATCCATAGCCGCAGCTAAAGCAATGATAACCAAAATTACGAAAATCAGAATTATCCCAGATACAATGAATACATTTTCTTTTCTGGTAGTCTTTTGATCTTTGGTTTGTTTTTTAGGCATACTCGTTGTAATAATTACAATGCAGTGTCATTATATTACACCTTTTAAATTTTGAAAAGTTTTAAAGGGCTAACTTTCACACTAGCTAATTATCTTTTTGTAACTTAAATATATTTTAAGCTCAGTTTATAGAGATAGTTTTCTTCTTTTTTCAAAGTGCGGAATTTTAAAAACTGGTATAGTTTTACAGTAATGTAATCTTACGCATAATTGTAGTTAGAATAAATTAGAAAATGGTAAGTAAATCAAATTATGTCGTTAATTGACAACTCCTATTTAGAAAAGAAAATCAAAATTTGGTACAAGGAAAAATTTCAAAAAAAGATTGACTCAATCAGTCTTTTATCTGGAGGTCAGTCTAATCTTTGCTATTTAATCAACAATAACTATGTACTGAAAGTTTACAAGCCTAAGTATTCCTATGCAAAAAAAGACCAGGAAAAGTATTTTGATACTGCTAGAGAGTTTCAGCCTAAACTTAATAAAAGTGGATTTACTCCTAAAATAACCCAAGTATATGTAGATGATGACATATTAGAAGCAAACGTAATATTAATGGAGTATATTGCAGGTAAAGATTTGTCTATAACTTTATCAAAATGTAGTGAAGATTTTAAATTTAATACTGGGCAAGAAATTGGCTCAATACTGAAAGCTATTTATCAGAGTGAGACTATATCAAATCAAAGCTATAATACTCAAGAGCTTTTAGATACTACTAAAAGACATTTAGCAATAGCTATAGAGAGAGGTGTAATACCGCAAAATATTCTGATCAAATCGCAAGAATACATAGACAACTATATTCCAAGAAATATTTCGGAGGATTTTGTACTAGTGCATGGAGACGCTCATTTGGAGAATTTTATAAAACAGCAAAGTAAATTGTTTGTGATTGATTTTGATTTATGTAGCATGGCATTAGCTTTTTTTGAAACTAGAATGTTACTGCATCTAGCCTTTATGCCAGCTAATTTAGTATCCGAGGAATTAGAAATTTATTACCCTGAAGGTTCGATGCTTATTTTAGTTAGTGGGGTTATTGAGTCTTATCCTGAGATACTACCACATAAGTACTTTAGTGAAATAAAACTGATAGCTCTTACTGAAATCTTAGGTAAATTTGACTTGGATGAATCGGTAGTTGACCGGATTATTCCAATAAGAAGAGCTAGCTTTATGTTTGATCAAATTTTTAACCAAAGTGCTCTGGAAAATCTATTAAATCATTAATATACCCTAAGATTTTAGTTTATCTAGCCGCAAATAGTGTTTGAATATGTGATGAAGATATGATTTAAACAAACAAATTCTGAGTATTATGTTGCAGATGAGGACAAAGGTTGACAAGTTTGACAATATACTTCATAATTGCGTAGTATTCTTACGCTTTTTGATGTACTATGCAAAGAGATAAACTAGAACTTCTTTTAGAAAAAACTCAAACCGTCTTTGACATTAAGGAGTTGGCAGCGGCTTGGGATTATTTAGATTACAAAAAAGTAAAAGAACTTGCAAGATACTATAGTGGCAAACAAAAACTACTCAGAGTAGCTCACGGTTTGTACTCCACCACCGACAAGCCAAAAATTCTAGAAGTAGCTCAAAAACTACAAACTCCTTCATATATTACTTACCACACAGCCTTAAGTATCCACGGTATCAATTTTCAGTTTTATTCCAATATTCATTGTTTTTCCAAACGAAAAAAGGAGGTGGTGGTCTTGGGGCAAAAAATCATCTATCATCAAACAAAACTAGAAACTTTATTTAATCCACTTGGTATTGAAAAAAAAGAGGGTTACTATCTAGCCTCTCTCGAGCGATCAATATGTGATAGTCTGTATCTTTCCCCAGGTCTTGCCTTCGATAACCTAAAAAACATCAATTCTGAAAAGATTCTGGAAATAAGCCAGATTTACGGGAATAAAAGGGTGGAAAGGGAAATTTTGAAGATCGTCAAATATTTAGACTAACACAAATTATTATTAATGAACAATTTCATTATTCTATGCTCAACCAAAAAACTCATGAAACCCATTTACGTAGGCTTTTATCCAGTATTTACTTAAGCAGAGATTTGCAAAATATTTTAGCATTTAAAGGTGGAACTAGCCTATACATGTTTTATAATCTTGATAGATTTTCTACTGATTTAGATTTTAATTGTTTGACTGAAAATTTAGGTGTGGAGACCTTAAATAAAATTTTTCAGGATTATCACATTCAAGACTATTACAACAAAAGAAATACTTGGTTTTGGCTACTTTCTTACCAAAAAGCTCAGATGAAAATTAAGGTGGAAGTCAGTAAAAGAGACTATCCAGATACCTACGAAACAAAAGATCTGCTTGGTATTCCAATTAAAGTCATGACGAAAGAGTGTATGTTTGCCCACAAGCTTTGCGCCATTACAGATAGATCAAAACTACAAAACAGAGACTTATATGATACCTTGTTTATGCTCAAAAATAACTTTGAAATAAAGCAGGAAATTATTAAACTTAGAACTGGTAATACCTTAAAAGAATATTTAGAGCACCTAATTGAATTCATTCCCAAAAACATTAAAACTAATCATATTTTAGACGGACTTGGAGAAGTGCTTACCGAAAACCAAAAAGATTGGGCAAAGTCTCAGCTTCTGCCGCTTTTACTTATGGAAATTCAAAATAGGTTGAGAGAAATCTCATAAACCTTAAGTACAAATTTAGGCGAGTTAACATGAGTGTGGGTATAACAACAAAACTCGGGATAAAGTTACTCTAAATCCAAAACTAGATCCTCAGCCTTATATGTTAAAATTGTAGCTTATCTAGCTACAAAAAGTATTTTTAAATGAGGTTAAGGCAAGATTTAAACAGATTCCTAGTATGCTTGACATTTTCTAGATTAACTATAGAATTTTATATTAATGAACTATATAACATTTGATATAGAAACTTACAGTCCGTCAAACTCTAAGCGCATAGATACTAACGAATTTAGAGTAACTGTAGTAGGTGCGTATTTTAGTTGGATCGATAAATATATTGCTTTTTTAGAAGATGAAGTAAAGGATTTTTTAGATGTTTTGAAAGAGGCGGAGTTAGTGGTCGGATTTAATCATATTTGGTTTGATTTGCCAGTTTTGCAGAAATACTCAACGTATAATTTATTCCAACTCACGAACTATGATATAATGGTTGAGTTTGAGAAAAAGGCAGGTTTCAAAGCCAAGCTTGATGATTTGGCTAAATCTAATTTAGGAGCAAAAAAAACTGACACCTACGAGTCTTACAGTAAATATCATGAACAATGTAAATGGTCTGAGTTAATTGATTATTGTATGAATGATGTTAAGCTTACTGAAGATCTGTTTAAAATAATTCGAGGTGGTGGTGAATTGCTGTATGATGATTCATTACAAGTTAAAGAATTTGTACTCAATCAACCAGTTGGAAAGAAGGTTACTCTCGAAGCTCAGCCAGACAGTATATTCTGATCTTGACAGAAACATAAATAGAGCTATAATTAGGCGAGTGCTAAGCGAACACAATAAGATTCAGCCAAGACTGTAAGATACGACCTTCTCGAAAGGTGCATTTTGTGTTGTTACATATTAAAAATAGTAGCTTAAGTTCATATTAAAGAAAGTATTCAATTTTCAACTGTTATTTATGCCTTACGTAGCCATTCCAAGTAATTTAAAAAATGTAGATTCTGTAAGCTTAGAGCTCCTGTCTCCCGAAGAGATGTCAAAGATGAGCTATGGTGAAGTTTTAACAGCTGAAACCATCAATTATAGAACAGGTACACCTCAAATGAATGGCTTATTTTGCCAAGCAATATTTGGACCCATTAAAGATTGGGAGTGTGCATGTGGAAAATATAAGAGGTATCGTTACTCCGGTGTAATCTGTGATAAATGTGGTGTTGAAGTAACTCATTCCTCTGTACGTAGAGAGCGTATGGGTCATATTACTCTAGCTGCACCTTGTGTTCATCCGTGGTTCTTAAGAGTTATCCCTTCGCGTGTAGCATTGCTGCTCAATATGAAGGCGGCTGATATAAGCAGAGTCACTTACTTTTCTGCTTACGTTATCACTGAGATTAACGAAGATATCAGGGAGGAATACTTATCAAAAATTGAGAAAGAAGCTTTGAATAGAATAAAGACAACCAAATCTGATTACGACAAAAAATTTGATGAACTTTCAAGGCAATATCAGATAGATAAGTCTAATGGTAAGCATGATCCTGAGCATCTTAAGACAAAATATGAGACTGACAAAGAAATTCTTAAATCTCAGCAAGCTGAAACCGTGTCGCGTATTGAAACAATTTCTGAAGTAGCTAAAAAAGAGTTAGCTGCTTTAAACTACTGTGATGTCATAACTGAAGTCATGTATCAAGAGCTAGCTCAGAAGTTCGGACCAACTTTCAAGGCAGAGATAGGTGCTGAGGCTATAGAGAGTTTGCTTAAGAAAATTGACTTGGAGGCTTACTATACTGATCTTAAAGATAAAATGATTAATAGTAAGGGACAAGCCAAAAAGAAATATTCTAAAAGATTTAAGCTTGTAAAAAGTTTCTTACACAACAAGGCTAGACCTGAATGGATGATTCTAAGGAGGGTAATGGTCTTACCACCAGATCTTAGACCAATGCTTCAGTTAGACGGTGGTAGATTTGCTGCTTCTGATCTGAATGAACTATATAGAAGGTTGATCAATAGAAACAATCGTCTTAGAAAACTGATTCAGATTGGTGCTCCAGAAGTAATTCTTAGAAACGAAAAAAGAATGTTGCAAGAAGCTATAGAGGCTCTAATTGATAACTCTGCTAGAGGTGGAAGACAGGTTATGGCTTCTACAGGAGCTAAGAGACCTCTCAAGTCTTTAACTGATATTCTTAAAGGTAAGCAGGGAAGATTCAGGCAGAACCTTCTGGGTAAGCGTGTAGACTATTCAGGGCGTTCGGTGGTAATTATTGGTCCTCATCTCAAATTAGATCAGTGTGGACTACCTAAAGAGATGGCTTTAGAATTATTCAAACCCTTTTTGATGGGTAGAATAGTTACCAAGTCTGAGCAAGGTCTTCTAAGTGAGGAAAATCAGGCGTTTAACGTTCACTCAGCTCGTAGATTAATAGAAACCAAAAAGCCAATCGTTTATGATATCTTAGATGAAGTTATCCAAGATAAGTTTGTGCTACTTAACCGCGCTCCTACATTGCATAGACTATCTTTCATGGCTTTCAAGCCTGTGTTAGTAGAAGGTAAAGCGATTAGGCTGCATCCACTTGTCTGTAAAGCATTTAATGCTGACTTTGACGGTGATCAAATGGCTGTTCATCTCCCAATAACGGTTAAAGGACAGGAAGAAGCTAAGCATCTAATGGTTTCCACTAAGAATCTACTGAAGCCTGCTAGTGGTGAGATTATAATGATTGGTGACTATCAAGATGTAATGCTTGGAGTGTACTACCTTACTAGAGAGAACGAATTGTCCCAAAAGCCTAAAGTTTATGCTTCTGAAGGTGAAATGATGATGGCTTTTGATAATGGAAAGATAGGCTTAAACGATTTGGCTAAAGTTAGGATTAGTAAAGGGTTTGAAAAACCTACCGTAATAGAAACTACTGCAGGTAGGATTGTATTCAATAGGTGTTTTCCTGAAGATTATAAGTTTATAAATCATACACTATCCAAGAAAGCTTACGGGCAGCTGGTGAATAGTACTTTCTTTGATTTGGGTCAGGATATAATGGCTAAATGTTTAGATAAGCTAAAGGATGTTGCTTTTGAGTATGTTACTCGTTCAGGTATTTCGATGTCATGTTATGATTTAGTGAGTCCTGATGGTAAGCATGAGCTATTAAGCGAAGCTAGAGATAAAGTAAGTAAAATTCAGGCAATGTACGAAACTAAAGGTTTGTTGACCGAAAAAGATAGGCATAGGCAGATCGTTAACGTATGGAGGCAAGCTTCTGAAGAAATAGCTAAAAGATCAGAGGAATATCTTGATACTGAAGGCAATGCTGGAATGATGATTAAGTCAGGTGCTAAAGGTAATATATCTCAGTTAAACTTGATGGTTGGAATTAGAGGGCTATCTGTAGATGCTGGTGGTAGAACAATTGAGCTACCAGCTCAGCACGGATACTTAGAAGGATTGACTGGTCTGGAGTACTTTGTGGGTATGAAAGGGCAGAGAAAAGGTCAGGCTGATCTCGTGTTGAAGACTGCGGATGCTGGGTATTTGACTAGAAGATTAGTTGATATTGCTCAGAATATGATTATCATGGCTGATGACTGTGGTACTCAGGAAGGTATTCTGTACACCAAAGAAAATGATAACAAGATGGGTAAGACTATGCTTGAAAGGGTCTATGGTAGATACCTACTAAAAGACGTAGAAGATGTTAATGGGAAGGTGGTAGCTCACAAAGGTGCGTTACTAGATAGGCAACTGATTTCAGAATTAGAGAATTACGATATCGAACAGTTGTGGATAAGAAGTTCTACAAAATGCAATCTACCTAGAGGTATATGTCAGAAATGCTATGGTATTGACTTTAGTACTCATCAACCAGTTAAACTAGGTATCACTGTGGGTATAATAGCTGCTCAAAGTCTTGGAGAACCAAGTACTCAGTTAACAATCAGCTCTAAGCACAGCTATGGTGTAGTTACTAAGTCAGATATTACTACAGGTTTACCACGTGTAGAAGAAATATTTGAGGCTAGAGTACCAAAGTATATCGCACCCATGGTTACCGTTGATGGTGTCGTTGAAAAAGTAACTGGAAATATCGATGATGGATACGAAGTTACTATATCAAGTAAAGATTCAGTATATAATTTTGATTATAATGCTCAGAGTGATAATTTACTTGTTGACGAGGGTGCTGAGGTAACTAACAAAGATACTTTATTTATTCAGTCTACTGGTGAAGCTGTAATGGCAAACGTCAAAGGCAAATTAGAAACTGTTGGGAATCAATTAGTAGTTAGGCAAACTGCTCCAGAAGTAGTTACTTACAAGACTATTCCGGGGGTGTCAGCAATTGTGAAAGAGGGTGATAAGGTTAAAAGAGGTCAAGCGGTTGCCGAAGGTGCTCTAGATTTACAGAGCTTATTAGACCTTGTAGGGTTGGATTCGTTGCAAGAGTATGTTATTAGGCAATTAACTGATATTTATGTATCTAATGGTATTACAGTTAATGAAAAACATATTGAAGTCATTATCAAGCAGATGTGCAGTAGGGTACAGATCGTTGATCCTGGCGATAGTGACTTTATCAATGGAGATCTTATTGGTTACTCAGTAATTGCTACTCAAAATAAGCATCTTGCTAAGCATGACAGAAAGCTTATTTCTTTCAAGAGAGTTGTTACCGGAATTTCTAAAGCTTCGCTCTCTACAGAATCATTCCTATCAGCTGCTTCATTCCAGGAAACTGCCAGAGTATTGGTAGAAGCTGTAATTAGTGGTCGACGGGATAATCTTCTTGGTCTAAAAGAAAATGTGATTCTTGGACAGCTAATTCCTGCTGGAACAGGTTTTGATGAGAATAAAGTTCTTCAAGCAGAATTACAAGAGGAGTTTGAAGAGCTGGAAGTAATTGACGACTAGCCATTATAGACGTCATCTACTATTATGATGTAAAGCTCTTTATCACTTAAGACCTTGTATAGAACAGTGGAGGGTATTCAGGAAAGTGCTACGAGATTAGTAAAATCTTCTAAGGTTTTAGATACTTTATCTGTTCTTGAAACAAAAAACTTTGTATATATTTACACAGACTTAACCATGGCAAAAGAGATATCGATGTACATCAGATATATGAATCCTTTAAGTGCTGGTGCTATTTAACTACATTAACTTTTCCGATATTCTTTCTAGATTTATATAGTAAATAAATACTTCCGCTGATTAAGGAGCTTACTACCAATATAAAGAAAGTTGCTACTCCGCCTGAGCGTGCAGTTGTAGGGGAGTTGACTGTATCTGCAGTTACTACAAATGTAGATGCAGGAGGGATGGTAGCTGTATACTTGCTACTACCTAAACTAGTCACATTGGTTTCTACTCCTGGAGAGTCACAACTGTAGGCTTTTACGTTTGTTACGTTATCTGAAAGTGAGAAAGTAATCTTAACATCTTTTATTTTGGACTTATTTGCTCCAAAGTCAAAGCTAGTAGCTAGTCTACGGACTCCTGTGACGTTTGAAGTACAAGTACCATTAGAATCTAGTAAATTATAAGATATGTTACCATTACTAATCTGATCTTGCAAGGTTATTTCGAATTTTGATATACCGCCTACTGGGTTTTCAATAGTTTTTGTATCGCCTGCGTTACCAGAAATAACGTATGATTTAGTGGTATTAGTAAGGGTATTGTTTGATGAAGTGTTAGAAGAGCTGCTTGAGGATGAAGAACTTGCTGATGAGCTAGAATTAGCGTTAGTATTACTAGTTGAGCTGGATGTTGTAGATGAAGTTGTACTGGTATCACTGCTTGTACTGCTAGAACTGCTATCATTACCACTAGTACTTCCTGATGTGGTAGATGTATTGTTGATTAATAGGCTGGCTGTAGGCGAACTTCCTAATGATGTCGGAACTTCCTTAGCACCAGCTGAACTTCCAGTAGTTGGTACATTGGCACAAGAAAGTTTGGCTGAAGATGTATTATTATCGTTAATAGTGCAGTTTGGGGAGACTGTAGAATCTGGCACTGTGACAGTTAAGCCTGTTGTTGGAAGGGAGTAACTATTATTAGAATCTCCAGTAAGTGGGTAGTTACAAGTTGTTACAGCCCCTACATCTACCGGGTCACAAGTTCCCATAACTAAATTAATTGCTGAAATAATTGTCGGGTCAGGTGTTGTGTCTAAAGCATTAATCTGTAGTTGTGCTGTAGGCGAATTTCCTAATGATGTTGGAACTTCCTTAGCGCCAGCTGAACTTCCAGTAGTTGGTACATTGGCACATACAATCTTTGTGTTATCGGGTAGTGTACAATTTGGAGATACTGTGGAATCTGGTACTGTCACAGTGATACCCTGACTAGGTAGAACAAAATTAGTACCGTTCTTAAGTGGAAACTCACATGTAGTTTCAGCCCCTAAGTCTACAGTTGTGCAGGCACCAGCAGAAAGATTATCCGCTGAAATTGTGGTATCGGTTACTGTACCCGAACCTGCTCCTGTTTTTAAAATAACTACTTGTTTTCCAGGTCTATTTGCTTCTTGATAGCTTGGCGAAGTATCTGCATCAGGGTCAAATGTAATTGTTGCTTGCTGCTCAGCGATAGCTCCAGCTTTTACTTTTACTTGAATTTTTAGACAGCCAGTATGCTTAGCTCTTAGAGTCGAAGATTGAGTACTACCGCCGGCTCCTGAAGAATCAGTAGAAGTCTGAAAACCGTATGAGAGCGAAGTCGTGCTCCCTAGAGAACCGCTTAACATGTATACTGGACCAGTGTAGCTAGAATTACAGGCTGCAACATCTGGTGGGTTTTCGCTGTCAGGTCTGTCAGGAGATCCAAAATACAAGTCCGAAAAATTGTCTGGCACAAGCTCAAACCCTTCTCCTGTAAGATCAAGCGTTGCTCTGGCATTTAAGATATCTGTATCTGAGTTTGGGTTTCCGTAGGCAAAGTAAAGAAAGAACGGATCTACTCTGTCTGAAGGTATAGGGTTATTTGTTAAATCTTTAACAATGTCTGGCTGTCTTGCTTGAGCTATATTAGTAAAAAGAATGAGAGATAACAATAATCCTGCAATGCTAATGATATAGGCGGGTAAAATACTTCTTTTTAAATTTTTCATACTATCTGTTTTTGCTTTTAAAGTTCTATTGTTGGACCACCGGTCGAAGATGTGCCGCCTACACTAAGGATTAATGTATCGATATCGTAGGCTATTATAGGTCCTCCTGATCTAACTACATCACCTTCATCATTGGTATCCGACGGAAATGCTGCAACGTATACTCTATAATAATTAACTGTCTGATCAGATACAGGGAAATCTACTTCACACTGACCATTGTTTAACTGCGCTTGGTAAGTTTTTAAAACATTACTACTTGCTCCAGAATCACTGTATTTATACAAATCAAATCTGCAGTTACCCGAGTCTAAAGTTTCATCCAATGCGTTTTTTACTTCATCAAAAACAATTTTTATAGGACCATCTTTAAATTTTTGTGCTTGTGAAAAATTCGTATTGAGTCTTAAATCGCTATCCCAGCTAAGTGAGGCATTATCACTACCAATAAAGTAGAGTCTACCTGATCTCTTTACAATAGCCTCGCTTATAGAAGAAGTGATAGTTGTGTCAACGCAGTTACCTGAGTCTGAAAGTCTATTCTCCAATGTATCTACAACAACACCACAGAGCTTTACACTCTCGAAACTTGAAGTATATGGCATAAAGTAGGGTGACTGACCTAAGTATTTTTGATTATCTGGAAGGTTGTCTAAGTCCTGCAAAGGTGTGGAATCGTCTTTATCGGCATAATAAAAATGAATTTTGTGGTCGCTTGCTATATTTTGGGTTGTAAAATCTATCCTAATACTGTTTTGTGAAGGCGATCCTTGAACTATAGCAACATTAGCAGAAGTAATAGTAACTTGGTTAGTTGAGTCATCAGCCCTAGCAGTGTTTTCTCTATAATTATCTAATAGATAGAATATACTACTCAGGGTGACTAATGTTAGTATCGATACAAGAACAGCTTGAGTATTAATATTTCTGAGGAAGTTTTTCCAGTGAGATTGTTTTTTTGACATTTTTGTTTTTAGTATTTGTCTAATGGTATAATTGTAGAGTACTTTTTCAACATAGGCAAACATCTTTACAATCTACAATTGCTAGGCTAAAATACTAGTATGCAAAGACTGTTCTGCCCTCGCTCTATCGCTGTAATTGGCTCATCTGGTAATGTAAAAAAACTGGGTCATATAGTATCCAAAAATATCATTGAAAGTGGTTATCGGGGAAATCTTTTTTTAATAAATCCAACTACATCTAATATATTGGGTTATTCCACCAAAGAATCTGTATCCAAAATAACTGAGGTAATCGATTTGAGTATTTTTGTCATACCTTCTAATTCAGTGCTAAAGGTTATAGAAGAATTAGGTGAGCAAAAAAAAGTAAACAATGTTACAGAAACTACTTATGCGGTTATTATTTCAGCTGGCTTTAAAGAGACCGGTCAAGCAGGTTCTGAGCTAGAGACAGAGTTATTAGAGTTGGCTAGTAGTTATAATATCAAAGTTGTTGGTCCCAATTGTTTAGGAGTTATGAACTTAGCTAAAGACAAATATGCCTTCAACGGAAGTTTTGGATTTTTACCAGCTTTATCGGGAAATATTTCTTTAGTATCCCAATCTGGAGCTCTTATCTCAGTAATGATAGAGCAAGCTCAGAGCTTAGGTTTTGGGTTTAATAAAATTATAAGTCTGGGTAACAAAGGAGATATAAACGAAAATGACCTAGTTACATACTTAAACACTGACGATTCTACTGAAGTAATAGCCCTTTATCTAGAGTCTTTCGAAAATGGTAAAGACTTTTATAACTTATTGAAAAATACTACCAAACCTGTGGTTATTCTAAAATCAGGTAGAAGTCAGATCGCGAAAAAAGCTGCCAGCTCTCACACTGGTTCAATTGCCGGAGATCAAAGAGTTTCAGAGGCATTTCTTGATAGCACTTTAGCGGTTGATGTCTATACTTTAGATGAGTTTTTTGATACACTCAATATATTTCGTCGCTATCAGAATTTAGATGATAATAAAGTAGTTGTTTGTACTAACGCTGGAGGTTTAGGTGTAATCGCTTTAGATGGGTTGTCAGGTTTAGACTTAGATTTGCAAGAGATTATTCAAGAGTTAAAAACAGATTTGAGCTCAAGTCAGCCTGATGCTGCAGGAATTAATAATCCTATAGATATTTTAGGTGATGCTGATGCAGATAGGTACGACAAAGCTTTATCAAGTATTTTAAAAACGTATCCTAAGGCTAGTTTACTTATAATTCTCACTCCACAAGTAAGTACTCAGGTAGATAATACTGCTGAGGTAGTTTGTCAGCTCAGTCTTAAATATCCAAAAGCTACTATTTTACCAATATTTATAGGTGGAGAAATGGTTAAATCTGCTTTGCAGAAATTTGAAGATGATAACTTACCATATTTTAGTTCGCCTGAGAGGTGCCTTAGAGCTCTTAATAATCTATGGTGGTTTTCTAACTACATGAAATCTAGTGCTCATAATTCACTGACCATAAACTCCTCAGAGTTTGAAACTATAACTAAAGAGATTGATAGAAATATATTGGCAAATAGCAGAATTCTTAATTTTCAGGCAGTGTCCACTATTGCTAAAGTATACGACCTCAACTTACCTCGTTATATAAACTTGACTAACAAAGATGACCTAAAAAATATATTTAACGTCCTTGGCACACCAATAGTAGCTAAATCTGTGAGCGCAGATATTTTACATCGAACAGAGAAACGGGCAGTTGTCACAGATATCACAAATATTCAGCAGATAGAAGAGTTTTTAAAGAATAATCACTTACAGGATACTATTTTTCAAGAATCAATTCAAAAAGGGGTTGAAGTGTTTGCCGGAATTCAGCTAGATGAAAACTTTGGTCAAGTGTTAGTGGTAGGTAGCGGAGGGATTTATGCTGAAATTATGGATGACTTTGCTCTAGCACCGTTACCAAAAACAGTTGATCAGGTCAGAGAAGTTTTTGCCAAAACTAAAATAAGTAAAGTTTTCAACAACTATAGAAACGTACCTTTAAATTCTGATAGCCTATATCAGTCAGTATTTAATTTATGCAAGTTTTCATCCCAGTTTCCACAGATAACTTCTATCGACGCTAATCCTATAATTGTAACCAAAAGCACGGCTTACGTAGTTGATTTGAAGATGTCTCTAATTCAGGTATAGACTTGGTAGTAGACTCTCTGTAAATTCAGTGGTTTCTTCGAATTCAGGGTACCTTGCAGCTTGATTATAGACTTTAATGATATAGTAATTATCTTCAGTAACTGTGATATAGTAAACCTCGTCTTCAGTCATGTCTTTACGCTGAATCTGAGTCACTTTTGTGTTTTTAGGTAGTATTACATCTCTAGTTACAATCTCATATCCTGTATCTAATTTAGTTAAAACCGTTTCTTCGAATAAAGATTTATCTAGTTTATTGTCATACTCAGAGATTTGTACTTCGATGCCACTAATCAACTCTTGTCCATCTTTCACGTTAGAGCTAGTAAAGTTTGTTTTTACTGTAGTTAAATCTTCCAAAAACTGAGATTCAGTGACATTTCTTTCTAGTCTGAAATTAGCTGGTGTTGGTCTGTTTAATACTAGACTAAAGTTATCACCAGTAACTATATTCTGTACGTCATCTTGATTTAATTGTTGTGTGTTAGTTTGAGTTTTAAGTGAATCTATTTGTTTCTCGCTTTCTAAATTTCTGTAGTAAGAATATCCTGCTAGGAAAAAAAGACTCAATAGTAAAATAAAAACCACGATCCATGCATAGTTTGTTTTGTTTTGGTTATTCTTCAAACTTCTTCTTACACTATTTTTCTTGGCTTCTAAAAACTCATTCATACTCTTAGACTCGTTAACAGGTTCAGTGAAATTGAATTGTAAAAATTCTTTTTTTGGCATAAGGCTGGTATATTCTAAGCTTTATTTGTTAGTGAGCTTTGTGTACTGCATTTTTGTTGTCAATCATATTGTAGATGTTAGTCTAAATTTAAATTCACCGGTATCAAGGACTTGATTTTTGTTTGAGATAACTAAAAATAAAAGAGCATATTTGTAACACTGCAGTTGCTAGGATAATTATTGTTAGCAGTAGCTCGCCAATCAGGGCTACATGTAAGAAGATTAACCAGATTATTAAATAAGTAAGATTATGCAATTTTTGCCAGTTACGTTTAAGTCGTTTTTTGGACCAGGTGTTTGAGGTTACGAATAAAGGAAAAGCTAAATAAAAAGCTATTGCTGAAACTGCTGTAAATAGTTGTATTGTAGGTCTTTGACCAATGGATACGTAAGGGTAAATAAAAACTATATAATAGTGACTACTCGCAAGTAGAAACATTAATATACCCCACTGAGCTCTGGAATAAGTTAAAATGACTTGTATTTTTCGCCAAATGCCTTTGAGCTCGAATCGCCTGATCGTACCTGGGATAGTAGTAATCAAAAAGCTAAACAAAGAACCAACTCCCAAAGCTTTACCTAATTGGTAGTTATCGCTTAATCCTCTGGGTATTAGAACTATGATAATCAATGTAATATAGATGCAAACTTTGGATAAGCTCTTTACCCAATTTTTGCTGTCAGAAAAATTTAGACTCAGTGAAGATAGCATGCTATTAGGATACTTATTTAGGTTCAGAATGTCAAAATATATCTGAGCGTAGACAAAAAAAGACTTATACTGGGCTAGACAAGAGTATAAGTCTTTTTGCAAATACCTCCACGGGGAAGTAATGTTCAGCTAATAGTACTAGGTTAACTGAACTTCTAAATTAATATTAAATTTTTTCAGTTAGTCAATATATCCAAGAAAAAGACGATTAACCCCAGATTAATCGCCAAAAGCCACTAGTTACTTTATAGCTTCTAAGTAGCTTAGGTAAGGTTTAATCTGGATTGTTGTCAAATAGTTAATTTTACTCAAAAAAAACAGTCTTAAAAATAAGACTGTGTATTGAACCTCTGTGTTGAGTACGTTGGGCTACTTGTTCTGGGTGAACAAGCTTGAAATAGATATGTAATAAAGACAATTTAGTCAACAAAAAAGACAGTTAGAGTAGTAACTGTCTTACAAATTACGAACTGTAAAGGTAATTCACTTTTTGCTGCTAAGAACGCAGCAGTGCACCCTTAGTTGCTTTATTTAGAGCATAGAAATGAGCTTTAGTCAATCTAAACTAAGAACCTGCCCCTAAATTAAAATACCTTGATAATAAAGAAAACCACCGATTAGGTGGTGATCTATGAATAATGTAAACTATTCTTGTGATTTAACACAGGAACAATTCAATAAATATGTGGTAAAGTATTTACCTAAAGTC
>JBCDGH010000002.1:0-58147 GCA_038751365.1 Patescibacteria group bacterium
CACTGCATTAACTTAGACTGCTATATTAATTCTCATAATTATTATTAAAAGAGAATTATATGTCTAAATTAACAGAAGTGGGTCATGTCATAGAAGCAGTCATACAATAAATCTACCGAATCTTCTTTAATTTTTTTGACAGGCTTATACTCTAAAAATACTAAATCTTTCATAACTGTGCTAAACCAATACTGAATAAGACTATTATCAACATTCCTAGATAACTGGTCAGAAGATAGTACTTCACTAAGCAGATTCTTTAAGATACCATGCTCGGAGCTAGTTTCATTAGTCGATTGAGCTGCTCTTAAATCTTCTGGGGATAATCCGGTAAAGAAGCTTTCAGGCATATTGCTTATTATCTCACGAAATCTTAGTACTGAAGGTAGCTGACTGAGTTTGTCACTGATATTCTTCGGATCCTTATAAGAAAACCAAAAACAACCTTTGTAAGTATAGGCAATGAATAATTCATTATCTGCGGAAACGTAATCATCAACTTTCATTTTCTCAGCACAGGCTTTTCTAATCTGACCATTAAGTTTAGTAAAATCTTGTTCATTCACCAAGCCAAAGCTAATTAATTCATCTTTAAAATTACCTACAAGTGATATTAACTCGTTAATAATATTGTTACTTATAGGTTGTAGATCAGCAGTTGCTCTTACAGCATTAATCGCAACAATATAGTCTTTAAGATAGTTTACTGTTAATTCATAGTATTTCTCTGGAGCGTTATTCATGGATTCAGTGCATAATTCAAGTAGCTGACTACAAGCTGAATCTTTAACAATTGACTCTTTATTTCGCTTTCCTATTAGTGATGCAAACAAGTACTGAAGAGGTAAATATTCAGGCTCATTTTCAAATTCAATCTCATTTATTTTTTGACCATGATCTTCAGAATATGATGGGTTATTTAGCTCAACACAATATTTTTCATTTCCACTTAAACCACTTGTAATGAATGACATCATATCATCATCACGTTTATCAAATAACAACATAATCGTAAAATTATTCAGTTTAGATATTCTATCCATTTCTCTCTGTAAAGTATGCTGACTATCAGCTAATCCAGTATACATTTGATCAAATATGTGATATCGGATAACCTCACCAGTCTGGAAATCTCTCTCTTCAAGAATATTTCCACCTCTAAAGTCTGTAACTGGTATACCTTTGTTTCGCAATTGAAAGACAATATCTTCGTAATAACCACTTTCTATTGATAAAGCCTTGGCAAATAGTGGATACATTTCAGCTTCAAACTTAGCATCAGCCCGAACAGTTAATGACAAATACTTTTTACTATGATCTGAAATCCTGTCATAAATTAGAGACTTGTCTCGGACTTGATTGTACTCTTCCAAAAAAAGAGTATACTGCTCTTGATCAATCTCCTTAGAATTAAATTTAGTCTGCATTTCAAAAAATTTAGCACTCCAAGTCTGTTTTATATGCTCATCTCGTAGTTCACCAGTAGACCTTATACCTTGTCTCATTGAATCATTCCACATACTTTTAGAATTTTGAATCTGATCCATGATACTACAGCTTATATAAACTGATTCACCTTCTTCATTAGACCCTATCCAATAGCCAGCGAAGTGAGTTTTATTTACTTTTATTACCTCTTGAGACTCTAGTGGTAATATCTCTTTAACCCTTTTCTCTAATAAGTGCATATTGCGCATATCATTAATACAATACGGAGATCGCATGCTGGAAACAGCAAATTTAATGACTATAGGTCTGCCTAATTTTTGAGATAATTCAACGGACTCAAAAACTGTTGTTGACCAATCCCTTTCACGATTGTTGAAATTACCTCCAATCATGTAATTAGAATCCTTGTTTTGGTGCCTAGAATAAGAAACTTGAATATCAAGATATAGACCTTTAAGATTAACATTATTTGCAATACATAACTTCAAAATGAGGATCAACCAAATTCTCTAAAAACTCTAATTCACTTTCCTGATGATTTGGCACACTAATCAAATGACTAGTCTCATCCAGAAATTCTTCGGTAACAGTCATTACCGGATTTTCAAAGATATGTTTGAAACTTTTAGGATTATTCAACCTTTGTAAGGCTTCTTCGTCGAGTGGATAATGTAATTCACTATTTAGGAATAAATCTATATTCAACTTATTATTATTTTCATTTTCATCAGGTTCTTCGGGATTTTCTGCAGTTTTCTTATTTCTGAGACCTCCATTTCCTCCACCATCACCGCTTCCTGACCCAGAGTCCAAATTATCCAATTCTTCAGCAACTTGATTTTTACCTTCTTCTTGATCTTCTAAAGAATTTTGCTTCATTTTCTCCGAGTAAGTAGGGTATGTTTGAATATAATCCTTTAACAACTGATCCTCACTTGAAAGTTGGTCATTTTCTTTATTCTTTATTTGCTTTTTCTTAGTTTTTAATATGTTAGAAAGATTCATTTTTGTATCTTCACCCTCTATCTCGATTATCTCACCCTGATAAGATGGTAAATATTTATTTCTTTCGATATAACCTATAAGAATTTGGTAAATTCTACTATACTTTTTGTCAGATATACTGGGAGTCTGTTCTAATAAAGTATCTAGCCTTTCATATTGAATCTCTAACAGTGGATGTACTGAGTCATTAAAACGATCTCGATGTTTCCACGTATTCACAAATGCACCAATCCTAAATACTTCCTCCTTAGTGTTTGGTAGTATTCTAGTATTGACTGTGTCAGTATCTCTAGGTAAATGCTCGAATTCTCTAACATATTCTATTACAGCTTGTATTTTATTATACATTTCAGTATCAGTTTTATTTAGGTAGTCTTGTCTATATCTCAGTAGAATCTTAAGTTCTTTCATTACAAGCGGACTGACATCTAATTCTGGCGACTGATTTTCATAAAGCTTCAAAGCATTTCTAAGATAGGTAAGTTTTCTATATTCTATTTTGTGAATTTCTTCGTCATCCAAAGTAAATTCTAAAGTTGTAGTAATTTTTGGCCAGTAACCTCTAGATAAGACATAATCTTGGATTGCTTTACTTTTCTGAATGTGTACAAAATCAGACTGACGAGGATATTCATCAGTATATTTAATTAGTTTGTTGACTTGATCTGTAAAGGCTATTAAGGACTCTTGAAGCTCATTTATAGTTTTAGATTTTAATCTCTCAGGGTTGAACTTTTCACCAAATCTAATTTTTATTTCCTTGCCTTGATAAATCAAATTTGTATATCTAGTTATAACAGGCCAGTGTTTTTTTTGTTCAATGTAGATAATTAATAACTGAGCTTGGATCGATTCAGGTATGTTTTCACTTCCCCCAACTAAATTATTAAGAGTTACGGGATCCTCAGATTCGATTAGATCATTTTTGTTTGAATTTGAACTACTGAGTAAATTTATTATTCTAGAGCTCCAGTTCTTGGACATTCTCATTCTGACTCCAATTCTAGGATTTTGAGTAATCAGCTGCTCTTTTTCTTGCTTGGTTAGATTATCTAAATTACTAAGGATACTTTTAATATTTTGTTCTGGATATGTTTCTAGCAGTTTATCAATATAAAAGATATGGGTGGCATTACCAACCTCATCATTAACATAGATGATAGTGTTTAAATCTTTTTTCAGAATAAGTCTTGTATAACTATTTTCTCTGATCATGTTTGGATCTAGAATACCTGTCTTTGCTTCAATTTGCTGTAAGTCAAGCTGAAAAACCTGCACTAAGATCGTGAGTAGAGTCTTAAGCCTTTGTTCAGTCCTAGCTGGTATTTCCATTCCTACTCCACTACCTATAATAATTCTTTGTTCGGAGTTAGGATCGGTAGGAGTAATAATTCTAGATAGTGGTTGCGAATTTAGATTAGCTATAAAATTTTCTATTTGGTTGGATACTAAATCATCTAGACCTTGTACTTCATCTAGTAGAGCTTCTACATCTGTTAGTTTAAAATATTGATAAGCAGCATCTTCTAATTCTTTACCTTCAAGTTTATTCTGAGGGTGAGCTTTTACATAATTTGCGAGCACCTCATCTGATAATTCTACTAACTTATCGATCGCCTTTGTAAGCTCTCCACTGAAGCTATTCATTGTTTCTGGAGAAATTGATACATCTAAGATTTTATTTATTTTAGCTTCTAGAATTTTTTTAAGTAATTCTCTTTGGTTCTCATTTTTTTCAAACTTTTCTTTATTTCGATTAATGGGTGTGTGTTCTAGCATACTGATTTAGTTATTGCTTTTAAATAGTATTAAATACTTACAATGCATAAAAATTAGCGAAGGTCAAATAAAAATTCTTCACCTTATGAGAGCAGAAAGCAATTGACATATAAGCTAATTAATAGTAACTATTTAGGGATTTTTTTACTCTTACTTAAATTGAATTTTAGTAATGCAAACATTCAAGCGTTATTTTATAGAAAATAAGTGGAGGCTAGCCTTGGTCTTTATATCTGCGATTACATTTCACAGATGGTTCAGCACTGATGTTTTTACTATGGCTGATTGGCATTACTATGATAGCTATAGTTTGAAGGACATGTTCATTACAGAAACCTGGGTGGCTCGGTTTAATGCTGGTTCAGCCAACTCAATTGTCTGGCGCTATCCTTTCTACTTTGTTTTAGGTGGCTTAAGCTATTTTGGTCTAGACTTTTATATAATCGACAAATTTTTAGTTTTCTTACCAATTGTATTGCTAATTCCGGCTTCAAGCTATTCGCTAGCTAAATCATTTAAATTAAGTAATTTTACTTCTTTTATAGTTGGACTTATCATAACTTTCAACACATATTATTTAGCCATAATGACTCAAGGGCATATACTCTTGAATCTTGGTTTTGCTTTCACGACTTTTGCTTTTGTTTATTACAAGAAGGGCTTAGAAAGAAATAATCTGGAAAGTTTTATTTATTCCATTGTATTTATCACTGTCGGTAGCTTTATAGATTTTAGGACGGTTTATGTTACTGCTTTAGTCATGTTTTTCTATACAGTAACAAACTTGAAACAAGCTTGGAAAGCAAAGTTTAAATTAGTTTTTTATGGTCTTAGCCTAGCTATATCAAGTATATATTGGCTACTGCCATTTTATAACTCGCAGAGCTCTTTTGGTAATTATGTTCTAGATAGAGGCTTGTTTGGAAACCCTTTTTGGAGAATTCATTATGCTATTTCACTATTCTATCCCTTTTGGACAACTGGAAAGATATTTTGGTTTACAACACAACCAGTCAACCCTATAAATTGGATACTACCTTTTTTTTCACTATGTGGACTCATCATTGTAATTTACCAAAGAAAATTTAAGCAAAGTATCTTTCTTGGTGTATTGGGAATTTTAGGGATTATTTTAACTAAACAATCTGACTATCCTTTTCCAGACCTTTATAAATGGCTATTTAATAATTTTCCTGGGTTTTTAGCCTTTAGAGAAGCATCTAAATTCTATTATTTTACAATACTTAGCTATTCCGTACTAATCGGTTATTACTTAGAATTTTTAACAAAAGCTAAAGCTAAGCTGATTAAAAAATCTATATACTTCTTCAGCATAGTTAGTATCTTAACCTTATCTTTTATTAATTTATTTCCTTATCTTAGCGGTCGCATTGAGACTATAATTGCCAAAAGGCAGATACCTGCTGAGTACTATGAATTAAACCAATTTTTAAATTCTGAAAATGATTTTTATAGAACACTCTGGGTACCAGTACAGTCTAAATGGGCTTCAGAAATAAACCGAAAACCTAAGATGTCGTTAGTAGATTTGATGACTAACCTGTTAAACAGGATACATGAACAGAATGAATTGGAGGCTATAAATCCTACAAAAAACTATACCTATCTAAATCTAATAAATTCAAATTATTTTGAATATCTACTAAACCACTTTTCAATTAAATATGTAATTATACCTATTAGAGATAAACAAAATGATGATGATTTTTTTAGTTATTTTGGTAACAACAGAGGTGAATTAGAGCAAGCTATTAGAGCTAAAAATTTTTTAGAGAGTATAACCTTACCTGACTCAAAATTTACTATATATCAAAATAAAAATTATAGAGAAGAACTCAAAACCAAATCAGACCCTATCATAAGTATAAGAGAAGCTCAGGAATTCGAATCTAAATTTGATTTTGTAGTCAACAAACTAAAACTAAAAAATCCAGATTTCTTAGATTTTTCTGATGAACAAAATAAGGATAAAAACCTCAGTACTGAGCACAAGTTGCAAATTACCGATCCATTCATAGACACAAACTGGCTTGATGCTTTGCAAAGTAAAGATAGTATAAAAAGTAAAATCAACCTACAAAAGTACGATACTTTATATATCTCCAAAAACAATTATAATTTAGTTGTTGTTAAAGTAAAGGATCAACTAATATTCTACCTTGACTCAAGCTCACCTGCCTTTGATCAGATTGAAAAAGAAGAGCCAAAAAGGTCTTTTTTAAAAAATATTAAACTAAGCACAGACTTAGATTACTATCTATTTTATAACGATACAGTATTCAAAATTGAAGATCAAATAGAAACAAGCCTAGGAACTTATAAAGGCTCTTCAGCAATGCAAATTTTGAGTTCTGACAAAAACAATCTGGTACCAAATGGTGACTTTGAAGATGGTCTCTGGCAAGAAAGTGTAGGAGATTGCAATGAGGTTAAAAAGATTGATCGTCCTAAATATATGAGCTCTGAATTAGTTTCCAGAGAAGGCACAGCTAATGCTACAAGTGCTGCACTCTTAGAAGCCAAAATTCATTCAGCCTGTGAACAAAATATTTTTAATATACCAGAATTATCTTATTTTTACTTTTCTTATGATTATAAAGTAGTTGGCGAAAATAGTTTCTCTTCTTACAACCTTGGCTTTTTGGACACTTATAACGCACTAGACTCAGAAAATTCAGATCTGAATATAAAAGAAAGAAGCTTTATTAACGACAGTGAATGGAATAATTTATCTAAGATGTTTTTCAACCCCGAGAATAGTCAAAGGTTAGAAATCACATTATATGCAGATGCTACTAGTAGACCAAATAAAGTCATATACGACAATGTAAAATTATTTAAACTAAATACTTATACAATTTTTCAATTAGAGAATTTGCAAGAGGATTATAAAATAATCAACACTGCAGATATAATAAGTAATAATTTGAGGTATCTTAAGCAATACGATATTAGAAACAATATCTTGAATGGAGATTTTGAAGGAGGCTTGTGGCAAGATGAAGTATCAGACTGTAATAACTATGATAACTTTCCTGAAATAGGAATGTCACTAGGAGAAGAAAAAGAGGATGATTCTGAAACTATACAAAATAAGTATTTAGAACTAACTACCAGGTATCACTTATCGTGCACTTTTCAGGATTTTGGTTTTTACCCTGGGTCAAAAAAGTTTTTATTGGAATTTGATTATAATACTGACGCAGAATACATCGGTTATTTTGTATCTTTCAACGATACCGCAAATAGCTTAATAAAAAGTAACCTGGCTGTACCTGAAGATAGGAGATTAACTTGGAATAAATACAAACGCTTTTTGGAAATACCCCCTAACGCAACTAGGGCAGTTTTTGGGTTTTATGGATATCCAGGCACTTTTACAGCAAGACAAAACACTGGCACATCCAAATATGATAATGTAAAGTTAATTAACTTACCAAACATTACATCAAGTAGCTTTTTAGTTAAAGGTAATGTCGATAAAATAAGGAATAGAGAATCTTATCTACTAGATAAAAATAATCATAGGTATGCCTCTACAAGAAAATACGATAATTTTATTCCAGCAAATACTAATCATATTGTTTTTAGCAGTAAATATGATCCAAACTGGAATTTACAGGGGCATAAACAGGCACAGCACTTTAGGTCACTTTTCAGTACCAATATCTGGTCTACTGATCAGTATCAACGAAATGGTCTGGAAGAATTACGACTACATTTTACTCCTGAGACTCAATTTCTGAGCTTACTTCCTATATCTATGAGTTACTTCTACATTCTAATCGCTGTAGCCACAACAACTCTAATAAAAAACTTAGGACTAAACTGGACGTCTAATAAAAACAAAAAAACCAACTAAAAAATGAGCAGTTTTAATTATTAACAGATACAAAAAAAGTACTGGATTCTTGAAAATTAAAAGCGGTCTAGAAAATAATACATAGTATCTATAAATTGGATTTACTTCAGGCTGAATTCCTACCTGATAATTTTTTAGTTTTTGTGCGTAGTATATTTTTTTGCGAATACTCACTCTCATTCCAAGATCTTCTTCGTGATGAAGCACATAATTTTTTAAGTGAACTATTTTCATTTTCTGCTTGACAACTCTTCTATCCAAGTCCCAATCCTCACCACTTACCATAGTTTCGTTGAAACCATGTACTTGATCAAAAACTTTTCTAGCAAAGACTCTAGCTGCTGATAGTACGTCATTATCGTCGTAGATTTTTTTTTCTAAATTAATAGCTCTACAATAGAGTGAATTACCTGCTATTCTCTCTTTAACAACTAATATTTTGTTCGGTTCAAGATTATCTAATATCTCTTGCAAAACATTTGTAGTAAACTCCATATCAGCATCAACAAAATATAAATATTCACCTAAAGCATTTCTAGTACCATGATTTCTTTGCGCTGATCTCTCAGGCCCAATAGTATATAATTTGGCTAGCTTATAACCTTTAACAATCTCTCTGGTAGTATCGTTAGTATCTGGGTTATCTACTACTATTACTTCTATTTTTTTAGAGTCAAAAGCTTTATTTTTAAAAATAGAACTGAGTAATCTGCCAATGTTTTTGGCTTCGTTTTTTGTAGGAATTACTATTGAAAGTAGCATATTAAACTATGACTCTATTATTTTTAAAAAGTCAAAGTAACAATTTTCAAAATTTACACTTCGTGAAGATTCAAGAGATTTACGGCATAGATCGTCATAGCTATTTCTTTGTAAAGTAAAAAGTTGATAGCCACTCTCAAATTCCTCAACCAACGACTCTGGATTTGCAAATTTGGAAATAAAGCCATGACCACGTTTGCAAGCATCTCTTAAACCATCTACATCGTATGTTATAGCTGGAGTACCCATACTATTGGCTTCGGTAAGAATTAGACCCCACCCCTCTTTTATACTAGTACTACACAAAAAGCTAGACTGCTGCATGAGATTTAGCTTTTTTTTATCACCAACTCTACCAAAGAAAGTAACACTGTCTTCAATCCTTAGCTTTTTAGCTAAACTTTTATACTTATCTAAATTACCACCGCCACTTAAATATAGCTGAGAATTTGGATATTTTTGATGAAAGATACTGAAAGCCATTATTACATCTTCTGGTCTTTTCATTGGTCTTAGAGAGCTGTGGAATAGAATAGTAAATTTCTGATTTTTCTTAGCCGCTTGATATTGCTTCAAAGGTGCATTGGTGATACCCATGGTAATTATAAATATTTTATTAGCTTTAAAGCCGTGCTTAATCAGATCTTGCTTACTACTTTTAGAAATTGTGATTATCGTATCATGTTTGATAGTCTGTAAGTAAATAGCTATTTTTTCAAGAATATAATAACCTAAAAAATTTATTGGAAATCTAGTTTCATAAAACCATACTTCTTTAGCCAATTGATGATAAACTAGAAATATTTTTTCATTACCTCTAAAAAATTTTAAAAAATAAGGTACTGTATTTACACATTCTATAATAATGTCATTTTTATTTTTCAGATTCCTAATATAAAACCAGAGTGCTTGGAAAGAGTGAGTATATTTATTAGTCCCTACCCTATATATGCTAACATTGTCGATAATTTCTCGTTTCTTTGCATTCTGGTACTCAGAAGTTACCAAACTGACTTGATAACCTCCTTGAGCTAAACGCTTACATAAATTCCAACAGACTATCTCAGCCCCGCCTGCATTTGGGTGACCTATGTCTTTCCAGTTGAAAAAGACTATTTTCTTCATTACCTTTGCTTCTTTATAATATACAACGGTCTATTAATAACCTCTCTTTGAATGTTGGCAATATATTTACTCAATAACCATAAAGAAATTAAGACTAAACTCGTTAAAAAAGTATTAAAGATGGAAAGTTTGGCACCGCTTGTAACAGCAAGATCGAAAGGATCGTTAAGGACTTGAAACACCAATAATACAAACCCAACTACAGCTGAAATAAAAAAACTAAAACTACCTATTACACCAATCAAATCCATGGGCAAAAAGCTGTGATTAATTACACTGTTAATAGCCAGCTTAACTCTCTTTGAGAAAGAGTAAGAAGGCATACCATATTTCCTGGGTTTTTCCTGATACTTAATATACACTTTTTTAAAACCTAACCAGTCTATTAAGAACCTGGTAATTCTACCTCTTTCAGTAAACTTCACAAACTCATCGATCACATGCCTATCTAGCAATCTATAGTCTAAGGCACCACTAACTACTTCTACAGAGGCTATTTTTTGCATAATGAAATAAAAAGCTGAAGAACCTAGTCTATCAACGATATTGTTCGTCTTTTTACTATCTCTAACCCCAATTACAATATCCCCACCTACCTCCCAAGAGTCAATAAATTCAGCCAGTTTTTCGATTGGATACTGCATATCAGCGTCAAACATGATAGCAGCACTCCCACTACAACAATTTAAGCCAGCAGTGATAGCTATTTCTTTACCAAAGTTTTTTGAGAGTTCAAGTGGAATAATTTTTAAGTATTTAGAACTACTTAGTTTTTTAATCTCTTTAATAGTTTGATCTAAGCTACCGTCATCTATATACACTATTTCAAAATTATATGATTTCAGAAGACCACTATCATTAAGGTAATCTAAAATACTATGATAAGAGTGTGCAATATTACCAGCCTCATTAAAACAAGGAATTAAGATTGAAATTAACTTTTTACTCTTTGGTACTTCTTGCATAGCACTATACTATATATTTTTTTTGGCGTTTTTTACTTTGACAGTTGACGATTCTAGCTGTATTTAGTGCTTTAGTCAAACATTTTTTACCACTATTATATTTGCTGAAACCGAGACCAAATCATTTTATGAAGAGAGAATTTTCAACATCTTTTCAGCTCTACTTGCTACCGACTTGCGTTGGCTATCTACAAATTTTTTAAGTCTAGGAACTAACCAAGATTGTAGTTCTGAATCAGCCCTTGCCCATTTAGACAGAGTTTCTATGGTTGTATTCTGCACTATCCAATCATTTGAATTGTCTAAATTGTTTTTCATTATTTCAACGGCTTTTTTTCTTTGGGATTTTGATATACTACCTTACAACATCAAAAATAGTTGTGACAAAGTCCACTGCGTAGAAGCCTGCTCAATTTTGCTTATGTCATTGAACAATCTATATATATAAGGTATTAACCAGGTTGGTTGTTGTTTACATACTCTCTTTATGGCGTTACTTACCCTTAGTCTAACGACCTCATCGCCAGAAAAATAGCATTGAAACAAACCCTCCAATAAATTCTGATCTGCTAAAACAGCTTCAACCACCTCCACTGTACTACCCAAGGAGTTAGGGTGACCGCCAGAAAGCTTTTGCTCAAATTTGTTTATCATATTTTAACATTATTTTTTAATAAGAAAGTTTAGCATGGAGAAAATAGTAGGTCAACAAGCTGAGTTCTAAGGTTTGACATAAAATCCTGCATCCTGAACTATGTAATTGACTATGTCATTAGAGATTACAGAAGCTCATATAGAGCTTTTACAGAAGCTGAACGACCGGCAGAAAGAGGCTGTGCAATCTACTACCAACGCCACCCTAGTTATTGCAGGAGCAGGTAGCGGAAAAACTGCAGTCCTTACTAGAAGAGTAGCCTATCTAATTGCCAATGGGATCACACCCGGAAATATCTTGTGTCTCACATTTACCAATAAAGCAGCAGGAGAAATGAATAAAAGAGTTCGATCTATTCTAGATGACATTGGCGTAGATTTACCTTTTATACCATTATGGAGAGAAGATTATTTACAAAACCCTTTACTCTGCACCTTTCACTCTTTAGGTGTGCGACTTTTGCGTGAGTTTGGAGACAAAATCGACTTAAAAAAAGAGTTTACAATATTAGACAGTGACGATCAGAAAAAAATTATTAGACAGATTTTGAAAGAAATGAATGTTAGTGAAAAGACCCTGCAGCCTAGCCTTGCTAGCTATTTTATTTCACAATGCAAACAACAACTCCTATCGTCTGACCAAAGTAGAAAAGTAGACAAAGAGTTCTTACCTGTATTTCACCAAGTATACCAAAAATATGAAGCCAGATTGAAAACTAACCATAATGTAGATTTTGACGATCTCTTATTACTACCTTATCAGATTCTGAGAGATAATCAAGATGTCCTAGAAGTATTGAGAAGTCGCTGGACTCATATAATGATAGACGAGTTTCAAGATACTAACCAGGCTCAGTTCGAAATAACCAAGCTATTATGCCCCGTAGATCTACTTGAATCAGATACAACTAGATCCTTATTTGTTGTTGGTGATGACGCCCAAAGTATCTACGCATTTAGAGGCTCAAGAATCGAAATCATTCTAAATTTTCACGAAGATTATCCGTCTAGTAAAGAAATAGTACTGAATCAGAATTATAGATCAACCCAACCAATTCTAGACCTAGCGGAGAGAGTATTATCGCACAATCCCAAACAAAAGAAAAAAGAGTTATTCACTCAAAATCCAGATAAAATTGAAGTATCCTATTGCCTTGCCAAAAACGAGCGTGATGAAGCTGAGTATATTCTTAAGCAAATTTACCAGCATTATGTAAATGACCAACAAGTGGATATTAACATTCCAGTTAGCAAGAGCAATGAAATCACTTTAGAACCTGAAGATTTTTTCGATAACCCTAACATGTTTCAGCCTAAAGAGAAGCCAGCCTATCAAGATAACTCAAATAGCTCAGACCCTATATCTTCGATGTTTGATGTCTACCTAGATACTGAGGAATTTGCTCCAACAAGTAGTATTTCTAGTTATCAACCTAATAGTTGGAGAGTGCCTACGTACGATTGGAGTAAAATAAAAAAACTTAACGAATGTGTTGTTCTATATCGTACCCACAGTCAAAGCCGATCTCTAGAAGAGACTTTTTTGAAATATCACTTGCCTTATAGACTTGTTTCTGGCACTAGATTTTTGGATCGCAAAGAAATACGGGATGTAATTTCAATTTTAAGATTTTTAGCAAATGGTAGTGACACACATAGCTTGAGTAGGTTTTTACCATTAATTCTTGAAGGGGTCGGACCAAAAACTTTAGAGAAAATTCTAGCTTATTTAGAAGATTTTGAATACCCTCTAGCGCCCAAACACCAGAGTCAGGTACTGGAACTAATGTCTAAAATGCAAAGTAGCTGGCAAAATCACGATAATCTTATCGATATGACAAAGGACTTACTGGTAACCACTGGTTACTTCAGGTATCTTAAAAGTGAGTATCCGAATAAAGATGAATTGGAAAACAGGTTAGAAAATATTGGAGAAATATATTCCTTAATGTACCCATTTGATGAAGAAAAAGATACTCCACTAAAAGAAAAGTTGAACCAATTCTTAACTCAAATCTCACTAATGAGTCAATTAGACGACGATAGCGAAAAAGACAAAACACCAAAACTAAATCTTATGAGTTTACACCAGAGCAAGGGCTTAGAGTTTGAAACAGTTTTCTTAGTTGGTATTGAGGATGGCCTACTACCGCACTCCAATAGCTTTTACGAAACAAATGGTTTAGAGGAAGAAGTCAGGCTAGCTTATGTAGGAGTAACTAGAGCTAAGAAATATCTACACCTTACCTCTGCAGACTCTCGAATTCAGTTTGGGCAAATCAAAGCTAATCCAGTGAGTCGTATCTTTAGACCTTTTTTGGACACTTACGCTAAGCGCAGAAGAAACTAACTATCTAGTATGATCTGATTTAGACTTATCTAAAGTCTGATGTATCTGATTAAGCAATTCTTTAACTTCACTAAACTCCGCGCGCAGCTTAACTATATCTGCTAATTTGTGAGAAGTATCAGAAGCCTGACCACTAGGCTTTACTATTTGCTCTCCATTCTCATCAATTACAACTTCACCTATGTCTTCTACGTCTTCTTGAATGTCTTCTACGTCTTCCTGTATTTCTTCCACATCTTCTTGAATGTCTAAAATACTTGCGTTACTCTTATTGACTGACATCTGAATAAAAATAGCTAAATAAATCGCTTCTAAAGAAACCGCAGTAGTAAGAATAAGTAAGATACTGTCGACATCCACACCAAATACAGCTAGACCAAATATTCCTATAAAAAAAAGAGTATGTAATATAATAGAGGCAGAAGTGCCTACCCATTTAGTAATCCTAAAAGTCAAATCTTCAAAATAATTCATATGAACGCCAAAATAAACTCCTAATCTATGAGGAGGTAAAAAATATAAAAATTTATTGGTAGCGGTGAGTGGGATCGAACCTCTGACCTCGGGCTTATGAGTCCCGCGCTCTAACCAACTGAGCTACACCGCCAGAGTACAACATTGAATACTGATACTGTAAATGAGCTCAAATTACAGTATCTTGTCAAGAGTCAATTTTAGAAATTTTCACTAAAAAGATTTTGTAATGCACTTAATTTTTGGTTAATACCACCCAGCTTAACTATCAGGGGTGGTTTTTAGTGTTTATACGTTTTATTCTTGCTCAGTTTCTGCACTTACTTCTTCAGATTTCTCTACCCTAGTCATACTCATTATAATGTAGTCTGGTTCAGCGCTATACCTATGAATTGTAACTTTAACACCTTCTGATTCTATATTAAAAGACATTCCAGTCTCTTCAATTATTTGATAATTTCCTCTAAAAGTTTCACCGTTTTTAGTCATCCATATCACTGGGATATTATTATCATTGCGATAGTACTTTACAGCATATTCAATTAAAAATCTTTCTACCTCCCCAGAGGATATTTTTCGACAATTAGCACCAGAATTACTTAAACAAGCATCTCCTAAATTATTGATCTCAGATTCAAGACTAGTATTTTTACTTTCTAGCTCATTTATTTTAGCTTTGTAATCTTTTACAGTCCAAACGTCGTTGGGAGTAATACCATTCAAAAACAAAACTCCAAGGAGAAGCAAACAAATAAGAATTGCAAATACGGTCAAAAAGATAATATCGTTTAAATATTTAATTGGGCTAGGATTGTTTGACATACGTTACAAATTTAACTTGCAAGATCAGTGATAGATTCAGCAAAATTAGTCAACTTAAGGTGAGTGATAATTTTTATACACATCACAATTCCAAAAAAGGAAAAGCCTATGAAACCTTGACAAAACCTTGATATTTCAGGAATCTTTATTTTAATTAATTTAAATATTAACCACTATCAAATACAACTATATGCCTAGATCTAGACCTATCCAAAAAGTAAGAAACTTTGGAATCATAGCTCATATTGACGCTGGTAAAACTACTTTTACTGAGCGAATACTACTCTACACCGGTAGAACTCACAAGATTGGTGAGGTCCACGAAGGAGAAGCTACAATGGACTGGATGCAACAAGAAAGAGAAAGAGGTATTACCATTACTGCAGCAGCCACTACCTGTTTCTGGAATGCACCTATCTGGGTCTATGAAGGCGATAAAGACGTAACTACCAGATTCAATATAATTGATACCCCTGGTCACGTCGACTTCACTATTGAGGTCGAAAGAAGCTTGAGAGTCCTTGACGGAGCAATCACCGTATTTGATGGAGTAGCAGGAGTAGAGTCACAATCAGAAACTGTATGGAGGCAAGCAGAAAAATATACAGTTCCAAGGATGTGCTACATCAACAAGCTTGATCGCACTGGAGCTGACTTCTTTTATGATGTTAAGTCTATAGAAGATCGTCTTACCGACAATGGTCTAGTTATGCAACTTCCAGTAGGCAAAGAGGACGGATTTAGAGGTATTATAGACCTTCTAACCGAAAAAGCCTACATTTATTATGACGATATAGGTAAAGATATCCGAGAAGAGAGTATTCCTGAAGACATGGTAGAGCTAGTCAAGGAATACAGATCTAAGTTGATCGAAAAAGTCGCCGAAAATGATGATATCTTGATGGAAAAATACTTAGAAGGTCAAGATATAAGTATCATCGAACTCAAAAAGGCAATCCGTAAAGGCACTATCGACTGTGCTTTACACCCTATTTTCTGTGGCTCAGCCCTCAAGAATAAAGGTGTCCAAATGGTTCTAGACGCTGTAACAGAATACTTGCCATCACCAATTGATATTCCAGCTAATACAGGTCATGACGTAGATGATGAAAGCAAAAGCTTAGAAATAAAAGCCGAAGATAACGCACCTTTTGCTGCACTAGCATTTAAGCTATCTTCTGATCAATTTGGTACTTTAACCTTCTTCAGAGTTTATGCCGGAGTAATCAAAAAAGGTGAAGAAATTTATAATCCACGCACTCGAAAAACTGAAAGAGCAGGCAGAATAGTTCTACTACACTCAAATACCCGAGAAGACGTTGAAGAAGTATATGCCGGAGAGATAGCTGCCTTTGTGGGTCTAAAGGATATGCGAACTGGGGATACTTTGTGCACTAAAGCCAAGCCAATATTGCTTGAATCTATTAATTTCCCCGACCCTGTAATATCACTAGCTGTAGAACCTAAGACCAAACAAGATCAAGAGAAGATGGGTATAGCTCTAGCCAAATTAACTTCCGAAGATCCTTCTTTGAGAGTTAGTACAAACGAAGAAACAGGACAAACTATCTTATCTGGAATGGGTGAGCTTCATCTGGACATCATTGTAGATAGAATGAAGAGGGAGTACAAAGTAGATACTAACGTCGGAGCTCCTCAAGTAGCTTATAAAGAAGCAATTAGAAAGCCGGTAGAAGCTGAAGGAAAGTTTGTAAGGCAGTCTGGAGGTAGAGGACAGTACGGACACTGCTGGTTAAGGATTACCCCGCTCGAAAGAGGAGATGGTTTTGCCTTTGAAAATAAAATTGTAGGCGGTGCCATACCTAAAGAGTTTATCCCTGCAATTGGGAAAGGTTGCGAGGAAGTTTGCCAGAATGGAGCTTTAGCTGGATACCCAGTAATCGACGTTAAAGTAGAAGTTTATGACGGTTCTTACCATGATGTAGACTCTTCAGAAATGGCCTTCAAGCAAGCTGGAAGCATCGGAATGAAAGCTGGTATCTTGGATGCAAACCCAGTACTACTTGAACCAGTAATGAAGGTAGAAGTTACTGTAC
Organism: Patescibacteria group bacterium; assembly: GCA_038751365.1. GTDB lineage: Bacteria > Patescibacteriota > JACMRA01 > JACMRA01 > JACMRA01 > JBCDGH01. Next base: position 17,326 of record JBCDGH010000002.1, read on the forward strand.
CTGACGACTATATGGGTGACGTCATTGGAGATTTAAACTCCAGAAGAGGTCAAATTCTTGGAAGTGAAAAAAGAGGTAAAGGAACTGTAATTAAAGCCGATGTTCCATTAGAAAATCTATTTGGTTATATCTCAAATCTTAGAGGAAATACTAAGGGTCAAGGTACAGCAAGTATGGAGTTTGGCTACTATGCGGAAGTGCCTAGGAACATTCAGGAGAAAATCGTTGAAGCCAGAGCTAAGTAGGTTTTTTAGAAAAAAGTTTGAAACATAGATAGTTCTACAATTAATCTTCCCTGTTTATATTTAAACGAAAAAAATTCCTTTAAACTAAAAGTACTTAGTAAAAAGGAACACCTAGAAATTAAAGATATCTAAAATTCTCTTGAAAACTCGATACTATTGACCGAGCAGAATTTAATTACTCTAGAAAGTGCCTCTGAATTTGATCCTATTGCAGATTTAAAAGTGAAATCTTTAGCGTACTGCAACTCGATGTAATCCCACGCCCTACTAGCCGAAGTAAAGCTATCTCTAGTAGTTTCATCCCAGCTGTTGAAAGCCTTAGACACTACATCTGGCATCGTAGACCAAAAGTTTGGATTGAAAACCGCCGATAAATTGGGTTGTATTTTTGCTGAGAGGCCTTTTCGAAAGATTATTTGCTTAGGAAGAAAATATTCAGGGAAGTAAAAGCTTCTTTCACAATCTGCTAAACTATAATTGAGTATTAAGTATTCACTTTCTGGGACAGTGTTCTTCTCTGTCCTACTTATAAAAACACTATTCACGAAATTGAACTTTGAGAATTTAACCTCATCTTGCACATTTATTGTAAGGTAAAACGATCTTTCAGTTACCATCAATTTTCTCCTAATTGAAATGTAGCTTTTTTCAAGCTTTCAAAATAAAGCACAGTAATTTAATTATTGCAATACTAGCTAAATTATTAAAAGTTATTAGCAGTGAAAGTTAAGGATGAAGTCTGGTATGGTAAAAATATTAACTATGGCACTTAGAATCAAATTGACAAAGAATAACTTTGAAGCTCAGTTATAAAGTAAAAGTAACGCGTTTAAATATGAGTAATGACTACTATATCATAGCTGATCACATCAAAGCTGCCTGTTTTATTATAGCTAGTGGTGTAGAACCTAGTGGCAAGCAGAGAGGGTACATATTAAGGCGTCTCATCAGAAGGTCTTTCTCAGCTAGTTTGAGACTTGATATAGATATTAGCAATCCTCAATATTTTGAAGAATTAGTAGAGTCAGTGATAACAATTTATCAGGGAGTGTACAACGAAGTCGAAGATAATAAAATAAAAATTTTAGAAGTATTAAATACTGAAGCTAGCAAATATCAAAAGTCAATTTTGGTTGGAGAAAAAGAGTGGCGCAAAATATTAGATAAAGAGTCGCTTAATAATACAGCTTTAGCACAAAAAACTTGGGATTTGTATCAAACTCACGGTGTACCTATTGAAGCTTCAGAAGGAATTATTCTGAATAGAGACCTAAATTATGATCATAACTATCTTAATAAACTTATTAAAGATCATCAGAAGCTATCTCAAACTAAATCAGCAGGTCAGTTTAAATCTGGTCTAGGCGAAGATAATCAAAAAACTCGCAAATTACATACTGTCACTCATATTCTACATACCGTACTAATATCCATATATGGTAAACAAATAAAACAAAAAGGTTCTGCTATAACTTCTCAAAAAGCTAGATTTGATTTTACCCTAGATAGCAAGATCGAGCCTCAAGATATGGAACAAATTGAAAAGCAAGTTCAGAAAATAATTGACCTTAACCTGAATATGACTAAGCAAGAAATGACCGAACCTGAGGCTAGAGAATTAGGAGCTATAGGTTTATTCGGAGAAAAATATGGTGAAAGAGTTACAGTTTATTCACTAAAAGACAGTAGTGATCAGGTTTACTCTAGAGAGTTTTGTGGTGGTCCACATATAGAGAATACTAAGCAAATTGGTAGTTTCAAAATTCTAAAACAAAAGTCAGTTGGTCAAGGACTTAGGAGGTTAGAATTCGATGTAATCTAACTTTGGACTAGATTTTTAGGCTTAAACTTATTTGACCTTTATCATTAACGTCAACAACTTTAGCTGTAATCTCTTGACCAAGCTTAACCACATCCTCGACCTTAGCTACCCTCTTGTTTGACATCTGTGAAATATGAATCATACCTTCTTTATCAGTTTCATCAATTTTTACAAAAGCACCATAGGTCTCAATTCGGAATACTTTACCATTTACTAAATCACCTTTAGTATAATCTCTAATCATTTTTAGGATATGGCTTTTAGCCTGAGCAACTTGCTCTCTGTCTTTGCCGTATATAAATGTTTTACCTGTATTATCTTCAATGTCTACATCAACCTGATATTTTGATATAATACCTTTGATGACTTTACCGCTTGGGCCAATTACATCGCCAATCTTTTCATACGGAACATCAATAACTTCTACTCCGGGAGCATATATAGAAATCTCTTGATTAGGAGAACTCATAACTTCCCGCATTCTATCAAGAATATATAATCTTCCGACTTTTGCTTCTAATAAAGCTACTTTTAGAATATGTACAGTCAAACCTGAAGCCTTATTATCCAACTGAATTGCTGTGATTCCTGCTTCAGTTCCAGCTACCTTAAAATCCATATCGCCATAATGATCTTCACTTCCCTGAATATCGGTCAGGACTTTAAATGCACCTGTATTAGAATCTATAACTAAGCCCATTGCTATACCAGCCACCATTTCTTTTATGGGTACTCCTGCTTGCATTAAACTAAGTGTTGAGGCACAGGTAGACGCCATCGAAGTAGATCCATTTGAACCTAAGCATTCGCTTACCAACCTTATTGTGTAAGGAAACTCCTGCTCACTAGGTAATACTGGCAATAAGGCTTTTTCCGCTAGAGCTCCATGCCCAATCTCTCTTCTACCAGGACCAAAATATCTTCCGGTCTCACCTACTGAATAGGCTGGAAAATTATAATGGTGAATATATCTCTTAGTTTGCTCTTCAAAATCTTCCATATCATCCAAGAGTTGCGCGTCTCTCGATGTACCTAGAGTCAAAACATTGAGAACTTGAGTTTCACCACGCATAAACAAACTAGAGCCATGAGTTCTTGGTAAAGTTCTCACTTGGCATATAATCTTGCGAACTTCATCTAACCCCCTACCATCTAATCTCTTTTCTTGTTGCAAAATGTTTTCTTTTACGATTTTTTGTATTAATGTATTTAAAGCTTCTTCCAACAAGTTTTTTAAAACACTTAGCTCACTAAATGAAGAGAATAAAGATAGTAACAAGTTAGCAATATCGGAATCAACCTCATCATTAATAATGGCAATATCAGTAAGCTTCTGTTTAAAATCTGAATCTAATTCATCGGCTAGAGGCAGAGCCAAGTCACTAAGCTGTTGAATAGTCTTAGTATGGTAATTAGTATACTCGTTTAAAGCTTTAGCTTTTTCATTCTTAGTTGTAACTGCAAACAAGACTTTTTCTAAATCGCTTTTAAAATTCAACCAGTAATTATGATACTTCTGATCAACCTGCTTAACAACTAGCTCAACTTGTGATACATCTAGAGTCTGTAGTGCTTTAGTTACGAATTCAGACTGAAAATTTGTAAGAGTTAATAAATTTTTATTAGCCAAATCTAGCGAATCATTCAAAACTGATTCGTCAACAATAGAAGCTCCTGCCTCTACCATCATAATATTATAGCCTTCACCAGATACTACCATATCCAAAGTAGAATTTTGCATTTGGGGGTAGCTTGGTGAGACTACATTAGCACCATCTACCTGCCCTATCCTAACACTACTTACCGGACCTTTAAAACTTGTAGTCGATATATTCAAAGCAGCTGAGGCAGCTAATACTGCTAGAGTATCTGGAGGATAAATCTCATCTACGCTAAGCACTGTGATAACTACCTGAACCTCTGAGCGTGTATTTTTATCAAACAAAGACCTTAGTGACCTGTCAACCATTCTACCAGTCAAGACAGCATTTTCTGAAGGTTTACCCTCTCTCTTAATAAATCTAGATCCTTTAATTTTACCACTGGCGTACAATCTCTCTTCATAGATTACTTGAAGTGGGAAATAATCACTTTTAGTTTCTTTACCAATTACTACTGCCGCTAACACAGTAGTTTCACCCATCGTAGCAAGAACTGCACAATTAGCTTGCTGCGCCAATAAACCGGTTTGCAAAGTGATTTGAGTGTCCTCATACTGAAGAGAATGAGAAACAGGTACGTCTGAGAACATAATATAATATTGGTTGTAGTTTAATATACAAGTAAGACTTTGTGTAGTGCCTTTTGTCAAACTTAATTAGGTCAAGCGCAACTTGACAAAAGGTTAGCAATACAGCCTTTATATAGCTCAGATTACTATTGCCTGAATTAGCATTTAGGCGACTTATCAATATGCCATCTGTATATAATAGTAGTGCAAAACAGAATTATCCCAAGGAAGAAGGGCTCAATTTTGATCTTATCACCAGAATAATCGCTCTAGGGTTGGTTTTAGGAGTAGCTTTTTTCTACTTCGGTAGCTTGCAGCCTTTAATTCTTAATAGATATACCAACAACCTAGAAACACAAATTGGTTTATTGCAATCAAAACTAGTATCTCAAACCCAGAATTTTACAGATTCTAAATTAGCTATCACACAAAAAATTACAAGCTTTAATCCGATTGAAATATGTAGCACAAGTCAGCTTATAGATACTAACGATCAAGACTTTAGCAATATAGAGGAATTTAAACTATCATTGTTACCAGATTCCGACTTATCATCACCACCTAGATACCTAAACTTCTACCTAAAAGAGTCAGAAATCGTCTATTCTAGATTATATGATGAATATCAAAATATTCTTGCTGAGTATAGTCGGGTTTACGAGCAGGGAATTGATCTTAAAGCATTACTAGAATATAGAAACTTTTGGATAGAAAATTGTGAGCAAATTGAAAACAGCAAAGGGCAGATAGATGAATTGAAAGAGCTTTGCCAAAATCAGGATACAGTACACAGAGACTTCGTATCGCGGCAAATATACAGTGAAATCTATAAAAATGTTGCGCAAAGTCAGTCTAGATGCGCAGAAGTCATAAACTATAATCCGAGTAATACTCGGCGTACAACTTACCCAAACTTTGATCAATGGTTTTTGGACTGGTATGAAGGCTTCCAGAGTCTGATGACATATAATACAGATTTTATACCTGGTATAAACGACCTACCCTTATATAACCAAAATTTTAGCTTATTTTTAGACGAAGCTTATCGAGATATTGAAAATATTGAATCCTCAAAAGATCGCTTTTTGAATCAGTTTTATTTAATGGATTTTTAAGTCAAAAAATAATATTTGACATAAGGTTTAGGTTATGCTATGCTTAAAGTGTCGAAAGGAAAGATAGTTTAGAAAATTAGGAGAGTTTCGATGATAGTTAAAGGTTTTCTTTCAAGCACCTTACTAACTTTAATAATCAGCCTACTTCCTTCAAATTCAGCAAGTGCTCAAACTGAAAGTCATCCTTTTTTGATATTAAAAAAAAGACATTTAAAAGCTTGTAGTGATGTATCAATCTTTGGAGAAGAATATAATGGTATCCTAATTTATCGACCGTTTTATGAAGTCGCACATGGAGATCAAGAAATTGTTAATGTAAGTGGAGAGAAAAGATATCAAATTGTTTGTGGAAATTTAGATAGAAAGGAAATTAAAAAATTGCAGAAGGAAGGATGGGTGATCGACTATAAAAAACTTACACTTGAAGAAAAAAACAAGTTTAATAACTTTAAAGGACCAAAACCTATAAAGTGAGCTTAAAAGATTATTCCCGTTATTCAGATTATAATCTTTAAAGAATATGCACCCACCTATAATTATTTATAAGTGGGTTTTTCGTTATTAAATCATTCCTAGATCTAGCCTCACTTCTTCACTCAGCATACTTCTATCCCAAGCAGGTTCCCATACTAGATCTACATGAACGTCACCTTCAGCTATACTTTCGACCACAGTCTGAACTTGCTGAGGTAAGATATCAATAGCAGGGCAATTTGGAGAAGTCAAAGTCATAGCAATATCTACATCCCCATTTTCTTGCAAATCTATAGCGTACACTAACCCCAAATCCCAGATATTTACTGGTATTTCTGGATCATACACGGTTTTGAGTAGATTAATTATATCCGCTTTTTGATTAACCTCCTTTGACTTTGTTATCATTAAATAAAAAATGGCCTTTTTTAAATACTCAGTCAACTTTGACATCATATAGCTTTTTCTCTAGAGTCGAACCATGTTAAATCTAAATATAATCAAAAATTCAACTATACTAGTCAGAGTTAATTATGATTTACCGCTTCAAGGATATACTGCAAGAATTAGAGATAGTTTAAATACTATAGAAACATTGCTATCAAATAATAATAAAGTTATTCTAGTGAGTCATTGGGGTCGCCCCAAAGGCAAAGTCGAAGCAGAGTTTAGTACTAATAAAATTACAGGCTTGCTTTATGAACAACTTCAATCGAGCAACAAAGAGCTACTGATAAATGCTAGTATAGAATATTTAGACCAATACCAAAATTTTAAGGAAGCTGCAGAGTACATAAGAAATACGGACGTTGATAAAAATAACAGTAAAATATTTTTACTTGAAAATACACGCTTTCACCCGATGGAGAAATCCAAAAATAGTGAAAATAGACTAAATCTAGCCAAACAGTATGCAATCTTAGCAGATGTATTTGTTGATGAAGCTTTTGCAGTGAGCCATAGACAAGAAGCCACTAATAGCGAAATCAAATCTATTTTACCTTATGCTCTTGGACACTCCTACGAATCCGAACTAAGTCACCTATCTAAATTGAAGGAAAATCCAAAAAAACCTTTCTATATTATCATGGCAGGAAGTAAGCTAAAAACTAAGCTTGAATTAATCACTAACTTGCTAGAGAAATCCGACAAAATACTGCTAGGTGGTATGCTATGTTTTACATTTTTAAAAGCTAAGCAAGAACTATACCCTGACCTAGATTTAGCAGACACTTACGATTCAGAAATAGAAACCGACTTTATAGACAAAGCCAAAAAATTATTGCTTGAATACCCTGAAAAAATTGTTTTACCTAAAGACTTTACCTATACTCAAACTGAGGGCAAGAAATTAGCTATGGATATTGGACCGCAAACTGTAGATTTTTATTCAAAACAAATTAGTCACGCAAATACTATATTTTGGAATGGTACTCTAGGTTATTACGAAAAGCCACCTTTTGACCAGGGTACTCTTCAGCTAGCTAAAAGTATTGCTAACTTAAAATATTGCTACAAAGTAATTGGAGGTGGAGACACTAATTCTGCTTTACCACGCTCGATACTGCAAACATTTAACTTTGCTTCGATGGGAGGAGGAGCTACTCTAAATTACCTAAGCCAAAATTAGAAAAAAGAAGTGTTCTTGTAGGCAATAAGATTGTTTTCAGAAAAACAGAATTGAAACCTATCCACTATTTCAGGTAAGCAACTATTTTGGTTCCATCTAATAGGACTGTATTTTACGACATTTCTGTTTATTATGTCTTTATCGAACCATACTGAATAAACCTCAGCATCGGAGTAAATCATAATTCTTCGCCATGTAAAGTAGTATGCTATTTCGTAACTAGAAGGATCACCAGTCAAGGGTATCAAGCCGAAGTCTTGACCTTCCTTTAAGGAAAAATTATAGCTAAAGAGATGATTCTCAAGGTCTAACCAAAAAATAGTGTTGGTATCTATGCCGATATAGTTTATATTAGACCCGATTACTTGCCAGATATTCTTATCGAAATCAGGAATGTAGTAAGCAGTCTCCCCTATTTTTATCATCATGCCTTGAAATAAGCTAGCTACCTCAAAATCAATCTCATTACCGAGCTCAGCAACTCCTCTAAGCTGTCTTATATCTGTGTTTTGAGTATAAGGATCGTCATTCAAGTTGAAAAAAGTATTTTCTATATAACCTTTCGATAATCTAAAAATCTTATCTTCCCTCCATAACCAAACATTATTTGGAGATTTTGTTTGGTGAATACCGTTGATTTGACTCTCAATGAAGCTTAGCCTCAAAGTCCTAAGATCTAGCGCCCATAACCTTCCTTGTGCATCTAGAATCAAGACCTGAGTTTCGCTCGAACTAACAACACTAAGTGACTCAACCGGAAGCAAAGATAGATCAACGAACTCCCATCTATTATCAACCAGTATTAAAATCACATCATCTTTCTTATTCCAATAGATATTTTCGGATAAAATTTCCCAATTAGTAAGACCTATTAAAGAGTTTGAGCTATTATTAACTTCACTTGGTAGCCCAATTACACCCCCAAGATTATATCCCTGAACAAAATATTTCGATTCTTGTCTGAACAAAATTAAACTGGGTGACAAAATCCCTACAGGCGTTTGATTTTCAAAGCTATTTATTATATTTGGCTCGCTAGGTAGCAAGGTCAAATTAGTTACGCGCGCACTCCCGTTTGTACCTCTCTCACTCCAAAAAACAAATTCTTCTGCTAAATAACCAGGGAACTCAACTCCGATTTGTACCTGCTGCCCATCCGCAGCTTTCATTTCCAGAGGTGTTTTACCAATATTAAAACCGTTATTAACAATATCAGCACCCCGAGGCAGAGTCTCAACGTTAATATTAAGTGTATTACTAATTTTTTGCTGATCTAGACTTATTTCAAAACCAAGCGAATAGATAACTAAAAAAGGTGTCACTAAAATAAAGAAAAGTAGAAACGAACCATAAACGTATCTTCTATATTTAGCGAACATAATTTTGGGTTCTTTAAGTGCTAATTTAGTAAACTTATATAATAGATAGATTGCCTCCAAAAACCTTTTATGTCAATATTTGCCAAGCTAAAACTTTTATGATAAAATTATGTCGTCAGGCAAAAGCCAATTAAAACCAAACAAAAACTAATATGAATTTGATAAATTTATCTCAGATAATAAAGCTTGCTGCAGCCACTGAAAATACTCCAGAACTCCAGTCTTACTGGGAAAAAAGGTATCAGGATTTGTTGGATAGAAATTTGTTTAAAGTTAGTGATAAGACCATTGCTCTACTAGCAAGCGAAAATCAAGTTGATAAACCTGCCACACCGTTTGGTGATATAATTCTGGTAAATCACTTAGATAAAAACTTGGCTTTAGATGAACTAACTCTGCAGTCTACTTTAGAGAGCTCTGTGAGGCTGCTAGATAGCTTGGTAGATAAAATTGAATTTACCGCTCCTGCCAAATTTATCGTAGCCCAGTACAGAAAAATTGGACTAGGTTTGTACGACTTTGCAGAATACTTAAATTCTAGAAAGGCTAGCTCAGATTTGGATGAAATTGACTATATTGGGAGTTTAATCAGCAATGGTAGCTATAGAGCCAGCGAATCCCTAGCAGAAGAAAAAGGAATCTGTTTGAACTGGGCAAAAATAAATAAACATCTCAGACCCAAATCTTTTGAATATTGGTACCAAACCGATAGCACCGAAGTAAAGACTGGCTTAGAAATATCTCAAGACTTTGATCAAGACACAATACAAGAGTCAAAGTTTGAAATAATTCCACGTAGAAATAGTAATATTTTACTTTTTCCAAATGAGCTCGAATGGCAAATATGGAGCGACAGAGATAACACCTCTCCCAAGACAGAGATTTCACGCCTTGAGACTACTAATAATTCACAGACTAGCGAAACAGATAGGCAGTCAAACTTAAAAGAATTCCAAGCTGAAATTCCTAAGACTAGTGTGACTGAAGATACTAAAGATGACCAAAAGGATGAAACTCCTGAGCAAATTACTCAAAGTCAAAAAGTGAATGAAACAACTAAAAGCACAGAAAATAATCTAATCGCTGTTTCTGAAAGTAAAACTGACCTAATTGCCACTGAGGATGAAGATAACAAAATTGTACCTATAGACTCACCAGATACGCTACCAGAGCTAGAAGAAGCAATCAAAAAACAGCATAATAAATCTAAAACCGCTTTAAATCGTCCTAGCTTCAATTCCAAACCTTTATTTCAAATTGGAGAGCTTGTCGTAGTACAAAGCAATGCAAAGAATAATTTTAAAGGCAAAGTATTTCAGATTATCGATATTGTAACGCCTCAAAATCAGAAATCAACTGAGCAGTTCTTTCACTACAAGTTGGCGGGAGATGATGTAGCTGTAGAAGAATTTATTTGGGAAGAAAAAGAATTATTACCTGTGGAGCTTAACGATATTCTAGCCAAAATAAATCACCAAGTAGAAGATCGAGTAGCTGTGGAGATTAATGAGTTGATAGTGCAAAAAGTACATGCACTGGTCATTAAAGATAGCAAAATACTCTTAGAAAGTAACGGTAATAGTCTTGAGCTACCAGGTGGTAACTTACCAAAAAATGTAGTACCTGAAGTAGCCATCAAAAACCTAATGTTCAAAAAATATGGACTAAACGGTAAAGTGGTTTACGAAATTGGTAGCAGCCTGACGAGAAGCGAGTCCAAAGAACCTAGTAACTTACACTTAGGCTACGTTTTTCAGGTAGAAGAGTTTAAAAACCCAGATCTCAAATGGTACGAAAAAAAGGAAATTGCCAAAGCCAGTAAGTATGTTTTAGCCCTACTTGCCAAACAAGAGCTTCAAAAGAAATACTTCCAGAGCACTTACAATACAAATAAGGATCTCAAGACAGTTGTGAAAAATACAATTGAGAATAAAGTACCCAATCAATCTCAGATTAACTCTACTAATACTCAGAAAAATCAACCAACAAAACTGCAAGATATTATGTCTAAATATATACTAAAGTTAGAAAAACAATTACAAACTACCGAATTTGGTGATATCAGAATCTCTTTGGAGTACGACTCACAAGGGATCAGAGTGCTCAGAGTGAAAGGTGATAAAGTTGCTCCTGAAATGCAAACACTTCTAAAAACCGTCCTGAATTTAGTCAACTTTAGTCTTAGTAAACAAACTAAACCCGCTGAACTTGCAAAATTATTGGAAATGCAGGGTCAAAACTCTATACCTTTATCTAATTTACTAAAAATAGTTTCAGAAACTCTAGTTTCAGCTCCAAGTACAATAGCCGAAATAAAACCAGAAATGATTGTAGACTCCCTGCAGTAAAAAGTTGAAATTCACTCAACAAATTTCTTGTGATTGCTTATTAAGCAAGTACTCAAAGCCAATAGCGTAAAACTTTATCTTTTTCAAAACTGCCTTAATTCCATTCGAGCGAGTTGATGACAGGTGATCACTCAAGCCAAGCCAGTCAATAAAATAGGGTTTTGTCTCAATTATTTGTTTAGGAGTTAAACCTGAGTAAACCTGCAGAATTAAACTTAGCAGACCACGTACTATCATAGCATCACTTTCAGCTGATAAAACTACCCTACCCTCGTGTAATTGAGCACTAAGCCAAACTCTTGATTGACATCCAGATACTTTATTCTCAGGAACTTTAAAAGCGGAGGTTTGCTTTGGAAGAGATTGTCCAAGCTCAATTATTTTTTCATAGCGCTCATCCCAACTTGCTAACTTACTAAAATCAGCAATGATTTGATCTTGCTTTGTCATTAGTAGCAAGCTAAGTACATAAGCTGGTTTATGTAAAATACACAAACAAAATAAAGTGCAGACTAACCAAAAATAATCCTCTCCAACTCTTTATATATTGTTGTTTTAGGTTCTATTAACTTAGCAATATTTAAGTTTAAATTACTATAAAAGCTGTCAGCCAATTCTAAATCCGATATTGCTTCAGTGAAAGATTTTTTTAGTCTATTTTTATAGCTATCACCCCTCACACCGTTCTCTGCCTCTTTTTGAATTTGGTCGTGTAGTTTATCTAAGCGATTTAACAATGATAATTCACACTTTTTACCTAAACTACTGTACAAAACTCTTACAACCTCAGAATTATACATATAACACTCAATGGCTCTTCTCCTTAGTACTTTCACTCCCGGTTTGTTTTTTTGATAGCTTGTTATCTCTTTCTCAGAACAAAACTCATGATCTCTGTCTCTAACCATTAGTATTTTGAAATTGGCAGCCAAACCAGCGCGGATTTGCCTTAATAATTCAAAAGTAGATTCCAGTTGACTTGTACCTCTACTAGAAACAAATAAGGCTCTGGGGCTATGATTCTGAAAAATAGAGTTATAAAATTTTTCATCTTCGTCTTTACCCTGCCCCTCACAAAACACCAAGTAAGGAGAATTATCATTCAAATCAAATTTCGCTTTTGCAACCAAGTCCATTAATCCAGCTCCAAGCATTTTACCAGCTATTGAGTTAACTTTAGAACCCCAATAACCATACTGACCCTTTACCTTAGCCACTCCATTTTTATCAGTTAGCTTTCCATTTTTCATGAAATAAACCTTTTGACTTGGATAGAATTCAGCTTTATAGTTTCTAGATTGTTTCTCCTGATAGTCTACTAAAGAAGCAGCTTCGCTAATAACAAAAGGACTATGAGTTTCTATTATAAATTGCACCTTAAGGTTTACGGCTAGAACTCCACACAGTCTAGAAATGTCTTTTTGTAGCTTAGGATGCAAGTGAGTCTCTGGCTCATCCATCAAAAAAATTTTAACCCCGTCGTACTTAGAAAGTTTGTACACTAATTTACATATCTTAATTAGCTTATCCAGACCACCACGCTCAACCCCGTTGGTTTGGTAGTATCTCTTAAGCACAGGTAAAAAAGAAACTAAATCCTCATAATCAAGCTTACTCAGATGTAAATCAGTAATTTTGTCTAAAATAATAGTTATCTCACTAGAATATTTATTATTCAGACCATCTTTAAGCAGAACAATATCATCTCTACAACTTATAATATATTGCAAAACTTGGCTCTTGCCACTGCCATTCTCACCAGTTAAGATATTAACGTCGGTAAGTTCTTTAAGTTTAACTTTACTTAAATTACGAAATTTTTTGATTTCTATTGACTTCAGCATAAGACCGAACAACAGTTAGTTTAGCTCATATGAAAGCTTTTGAAAAGTGTATATACACGCTCACTAAATTGCTAATATAGCAAAAGTGTGCTACATTTCTGTTCAATTAAAAAATAAACTGTAATATATGAAAAAAATGTCGACCAGTTCCATTGTAAAGTGGTGCATATTAGCTAGTTTGTTAGTATTAGGTATTGTCACTGTTTTTGGTATAATTAGTTTGTACCAATTCACAAATAAAAATAAAACATTAGAATCAACAGCTTACACTACATTGTATAGTTTTAACACGAATGAAAGTAATGGCTATCTTAATGTGAATACTGTTACTCAAAATAATAGTGAAGTTAGAAGTAGAGATCGAGATGGAAATCCAAGTACAACCTTTATAGAACGCAAATTAGAATCTACTTTAGAACAAAAATCTGGATATTTTATGTTGGAAAGATTCCTGAGAGGAGATATTGAAGAATCAGATAACCCGCTAAATAATTATAATAGTGAAATAGTTAAAGAGACGGAGTGGTTCGGTTTAGATTGTCCCGACCCCAAAACAAGCAACTTCGTAGTTAGGGAAAATTATTTAGCAGATGGCTTAAGTATACATGTCGAATCGGAACTATACACAAAAAGTGCTTACTTCGGCTTTCCAAATTCAAATAATTGTTATTTTAAGACTAGCATTATTAAATCTGAGATTTCTCTTAATAATGAAATTATTTATAGTGATTCTAATTACAAATATATATCTGGAGTAAATAAAATTGATAACCAAAAAATTGCGATTAATATACGTCGAGATAGATCATTATTTGAAGAATCATCAAATATATTATTATACACCACTGATAGCGGAGAGCAGTGGCATACAATAAGTAATGTTTACTATAATAGAGGTAGTACGGATAACTTCCTAAACAATGGTGACGTGCTTAACTTTACTGAGCAAAATTTGGATGACGAAGAAATTGAATACTATAATAATTTGCTCACCACTCCCAATTTTTCATTCAGCTATTTCATTTATTCAAGTCCAAACATTGCTAATCATATAAAAGATGTTAGACTAGATGACGAATATACAGTTTTAACTTATACAGACGGTACACTTGAATGTTTAAATACTCCTGGAATTAACTCTTTCTATAGTAGAGGTTGTAATAAGGAAGTGTATTTTTATACTGAATCTGGTAAAATTGATATAGTAAAAACACTTGAATCTATAACTGACTTCCCTGAAGAAATAAAAAATATGAAAGGAAAAGAGCGGGATACTGAAATAGCAGAAAAATATATAGACAAGATATAAGACTAAAATCTACAAAACATTAATTTCTGACTAAAAATTGTCTTAAAAGCAGAGAATTTAACCCTAATCGCTTAGAACTTTCTTGCGATCAATTTCTACACAACGTACTACAATCTCTGTACCAGTAAAACCAAAATTTTTCCTAATAATATTCTCCAAAAACCTTAAGTAGGACCAGTGTATAGTGGTTTTATCTTTGACTAGCAATTCAAAAGTAGGTGGCTTGTTTTTACTGTATAAAAGATCATAAACTACAGGTTTTTTCTTAATCCGTAGCTTCTTTGGCGGCTTTTGTTTCATTAGATAGTTAAAAAGCTTTCTAAGCTCAGTTTTTTCAATTACTTTTTCTCTACTAGCCAAAGATTCATCTATAGAATCCCAGATTTCATTTAGTTCACCTGATTTAGATTCTGTAGCCGTAACCCATATAAACTTATCTACTTTCAAAAAGTTAAATTTGTTAAAAAAATCTCTAACAAACTTTTGCCTTTGTTCTACATCTACAAGATCTTCTTTGTTAGCTATGACCACCAAACCTTTATGAGCCTGTTTAATAATCCCCGCTACGACTTGATCTTGATGACTAAGTGGCTGTGATCCATCTAAAATCAGACATATTACATCTGCTTGGTGAGCCGCTTCTACTGTCCTAAAAGTAGCAAAGCTCTCTACACCAAATGTACGTTGACCAGGTCTGCGAATACCTACAGAATCTAATATTATATACTTCTTCTTTAAATTTTTACCCTCAGGCTGTATCTCTCTTTCAACTAAACTATCGTTCACACTTAGGGTGGTACCTGCGATATCAGTGACTATCTGAATCTCCTGACCTAACATTGCATTAAACAAAGAACTTTTTCCTACATTTGGCTTACCGAGAAGTAGTATCTTTGGTAATTCAATTTCTGTAGAATTACTTAACTCTATACTAGTTTCAGCTCGGCTTTCGATCCTTTTGATTTCTTCTTCAACCATTGTATTATGGTCAAAAACTACTCCGTATATTCCTTTGTTAGTAGCTGCTTCAATATTTTCTTCTAGATCATCAAAAAAAATAGTCTCCTCAGCTTTCATATTATAATCACTAAGCAGCAAATCAAAAAACTTAGGATCCGGCTTTTTTAAACCTGTCTTATAACTAGCTAACCCACCTTTAAAAATCTTGAAAATATCAGCCTCTCTACAGACTTCAAAGCTCTGCTCGTCAATATTAGTCAGATAATATATATTGTATAACTTGGCTAACGACTTAATAGTTGCTGCCAGCTTCAAGTCTACATAAAAGTTACGCCCCCATAAATTCTCTTCAAAAGCTTCTAAACTAGTTAATTTTTGATACCTTAGACTCCAATCATTTAGAGATTCATTCTTACTCGATAGATCTATCAATTCATTAAGCATGTAGCTAAGATCATCAACTTTAGATTGTCCGTTTTCTATTTGTTCAGCAATGTTTTCAGCCAACTTACGGGTATTTTCAGTAAAAATAACTCCCCAAAAATCAAACACAAGGTTTTTAATCTTACTCTTAGTTTTAGAATCAGCTTTTGGCGCATTATCGGTACTATTCGAGAACTTCACTGATTGGAATAAGCCGTCTTCATTACGAACTATGTAATAGCTACCATCTTTGTCTTTTCTAACTTCTTTTGCTAGCTTACGTCTTTGGCGAGTTTTTTGGCTATTGATCTGAGCTAGTTGACCTGTTTTTTCAAACCCCATCTGCTCTAATTTATCCACTATTACATCCATCAGGGTATTTAAGCCATACCCAGAATTAGCAGATACATTAACAAAATCAAAGCCTCCAAGCCTAGCGTATTCAGACACGTTTTTATCGAAGTTAGGATCGTCGACCTTATTTATACATATTAGCACGGGCTTACCTGTTTTCCATACTTTCTGTACAATAGACTCAGGTATAGTCTCTGGGTTTTGTTTGCGGTCTATCACCCAAATTAATATATCAGCTTCAGCAACTGCAGACCAACTACGAATTTGCACTGCTTTTAGTATTTTATCCCTAGTATCTGGCACTAATCCCCCTGTATCAACAAATCTCATGTACATACCTTCCCAATAGTCTTCACCATAACTCAAGTCTCTGGTAGTATGAGCCTCATTAGCTACTATAGCCAATTTTGAGCCTGATAAGCGATTAACAAGTGTACTTTTCCCTGCGTTTGGTAATCCAATCAAAGCTATCAATGGGATTTTTTTTGACATAATTACTAAAAACCTGCTCCGTTTGTATGTTAATGTCAATAATCATACTTACATGCGATGGCGGTAGTCGCTTAAACCCTGGTCCGTCAGCAACAGGATATGCTGTCTGGCAATCTGAAAACAAAATATATGATCCTGAGGTCTTGCTTAGTTTGAGTTCTGAGGTTGATCCAGTAGATTATGGAGGGTCTTATCTGGGCGTATCTACCAATAATCAGGCCGAGTGGAAAGCTTTGCTAGAAGGTTTAGATAGCGTAAAGCGTAGGTTTGGATGCAATACAGAAGTACAAGCATTTTTAGATAGCGAATTAGTTGTGAAACAAATTAGTGGGCAATACAAAGTAAAACACCCAGATTTGATCCCCCTAAGTAAAAAACTCAAGACCTTAAATACTGAGCTAAAATCTATTTCTTACACACATATACTCCGAAAGTATAATAAAAAGGCAGATTCAATAGTGAATCAAATCTTAGATGATAATCAGTAATTAGTTATTTGCTTACCTTCTCTAAAGCTTGCCACAAAAATAGCTTATACCAAGTTAAGATCTCTACCTTACTTTGTGTTTTCATTTTCTGATCAATAAGAATCAGCTTACGTATAAGCGACTGAGCAATCTCATTCGAACTTTTATTCAGCTTACTAAATATCAAACTTAAAGCAAGCTGGACCTCGTTTTCACCGATTTGCTGATACCATTTATTTATTTGCTGATCCAATTTTAAAGGATCAAAACCAATCATAAATATTGGCAAACTATCCTGCTTAAGCAGTGATTTTAAAGCTAAAACCTTATCATCAGCTAAACTAATAAAATCAAGATTATCAATAATTTCAGAATAGTGCTGACTTTGTTTAAGGATCAGATCTAATTGTTTATCCTCTAGTTGTAACCCAAGCTTAGCAATATATTTCTTGGCTAACTTATACATTAATACTGTATCTGGTTTTTTTAAGGATATATAATCAAATCCTGAATTTTGCCATTTCCTTTTTAAATCTGCAGTGAAAGATTGTTGGCTACTTGAGAAAAAATATAGTTTATGCTCAGGAAAGTCATTATTAAGTTCACTTAGATAGTTTATTGCTTTGGGATCAAGATTTAGGTTTTTGGTGTCCACAATATAACTTTTGCTAGACTCTTTCTCAAAAAGACCTTCGCCTTCTAAAAGAGCTTGCCTAAGATCAGCTATACTTACTGGTATTAATCTAATAAATTTTAATCTTGAATTAATTAAAGTGGTTAAGACATCTTCATTATTTTCTTCAGCTAAAAATACTCTAAACAAACTAAACTCTACAAACTCAGCAAACCAAAACATAATTACCTTAGGCTTAGTTAGTAAAGACAGGCTTGTCAAAACTGGCTTGACAAAAAATGTAAATGAGTAGCATTATTGTGTTTAATCATCATCAAATTAAATTTCTAGCCAGCACGATTATGATCGCTACCTATAATCCAAAGAAGAAGCAAAGAAGGAGAAAGACTGGATTCCTCGTGAGAATTAGAAAAGCTGCCAATGTAATAAAGAGAAGGAGAGCTAAAGGTCGTTGGAAACTTACTCCTTAGTTTGACATATAGCTTAAATTCATTAAGAATTCTTATCGTAGTGCTTCAGAAAGGATGGCGTCTCGTTAAGGACAAAGAGATCAAGAAAGCTTACTCAACTAGACTTAGAGCAAGAACTGATTTCACAAACTTGTATCTATCTAAGACATTAAAGCCCAATTTTCAACTTCTTGTAGTAGTTTCCAAAAAAATTTATAAAAAAGCTAACAAGCGAAATCGGATTAAAAGAAAGATAGAGAGTGTTTTCGAGAAGCTAAAATTTGAAGGTCGACTCCCAGCAGGTATCGCTTGTATCGTGCAAGTAAGAGACAAACAAATACTTCTCCAATCTCCAATCCAAATAAATAAGTCTATTATGCCAAGCATATCTAAGCTATACAATAAAGCACAAAGTAAAAAATAATTTAAAACTGCCGAAGTAGCTCAATGGTAGAGCAGTGGCCTGAAGAGCCTCGTGTCGTCAGTTCGATTCTGACCTTCGGCACCACCACAAAGATAAAAACAAATTATAATTCAAAACAGGTCTATATTTCAAAGTAAATTTGATCACATTTTAAGTTTAATTCGAAATGAAGACCTTTGAAAACTGCTACTTCTAGTTTTAGAAAAAGTTTATTCTTCTCAAAGGATACTTTCTATATTTTTACATTATTAACTTATTTCGCTATATTATGACGAAAAAATACAAGAGTGGTGACTCTAACCAAACACTAAATTCTTCTAAGAGTGACGAAAACCGTTCGCACAATAGACATAGACCATCTGGCAGGAACTCTAGATCACAAAATTATCGACCTAGCAATAAGCCTAAATTACCAAAAACTAGTGCAATGGCTAGTGACAAACCTCATTACATCACTAGAAAACAAAATACCGAGAATGATAGCGGTATAATCATGAAATCAAGCAGACCACCCAAACCAGATATTAATTCCTTAAAAAAAGGTAATTTAGGACACTCTGGAATCAATCCATTATTTAACTCAGGACCTCTACTCAAAACAAACGCCCTTGATAGCTACTCTGGAAAAGATATAGTTCGAATAATTCCACTTGGAGGTGTCAGCGAGGTAGGGATGAATATGACTGCACTAGAATCAGGTGAAGATATAGTGATCATTGACTCAGGAATGGGTTTTGGTGGTGGAGAAAAATTCCCTGGCATTGACTTTATAGTGCCTGATACATCTTATATAGAGCAAAATCGACATAAAATTAGGGGTATAATCTATACTCACGGGCACTTAGATCATATTGGAGGAGCTCCCTATATTTTACCTAAACTTGGCAACATTCCTATCTTTGGTATGCCGCTTACTTTAGCACTACTAAAAAATAGGCTTCAAGACTTTGAATTACAAGATAAGGTTATAGCTAAAGTATTAGACTTGGATAAAAATCTTCGTCTCGGTGTATTTAATTTTCGGTTTTTCAGACTGAACCACTCAATACCTGATGTAATCGGTCTTGATATTGATACACCAATGGGTAAGATCGCCTACTGTACAGACTGGAAATTTGATAGCACTCCAATGGATGGTCATTTAAGTGACTATGGTAAACTTTCTAGGATGGGTGATGAAGGAGTAAGATTGCTTCTCACTGACTCATTAGGAATTCTTAGACCTGGCTATCAAATATCTGAACGTGATATAGGTCGCTCAGTAATGAAGATTTTTGGAGAATGTGAAGGTAGAATCATATTCACTACTTTTGCATCAAGCATAGTTAGAGCTCAGCACGTCATTAATGCTTGTATAAAACATAATCGTAAGCTTGCTCTAGCCGGCAGATCAATGATTGCCAATTTCACTGCCTGTATCAAATTAGGATACTTAAGCGTCCCTAAAGATCTCATAGTAGACATTAAAGAAACTTCCAAACTACAAGATAATCAGGTTACAGTACTAGCAACGGGGTCTCAGGGTGAAGACATGGCATCAGTCAGCCGTATGGCTAGAGATGAGCACCCAATGATCAAGCTACAAGGAGGTGATGCGATTATTTTTTCAAGCAGTCCTATACCTGGTAACGAAGACGCTATACAGGACCTAATCTCCAAACTTTCTAGAAAAGGAGTCTCTGTCTTTAGAAATAAAGAGTTTGATCTTCATGTATCAGGACACGCCTGCCAAGAAGATCTTAAGCTACTATTCGCTTTGACTAGACCAGATTATCTGCAACCTATTCACGGAGACCATTACATGCTACGTAGAGTTGGTGAGCTGGGAGCAACACTAGGAATTCCTTTTGATCACAACTTAATAGGAGAAAATGGAAGAATTACTGAACTAAGACCTGATAAAGTTGTTCTTACTGAAGAAGTAATTACAGATAGTTACCTATTAGTTGATGGTACAAGTGTTGGTGCGGTATCTGAAGTAGTTCTTGAAGAACGTAGACAAATGTCTAAACAAGGTAGTATTATCTTAGTAGTTTTGCTTAATAAACAAAAGAAAATGGTAGCTGGACCAGAAATAATTAGCAGAGGTTTTGTTTACGTCAAAAACAGTGGACAACTTTACGACGAAATAAAAGAAGCGGTGAAACATAAATTCCACAGCCTAGATCTTGACCCTCATTCCCCTACTTATTTCTCTGATCTAAGAAATAAACTAAAACGCTTAGTCAGCGAACATGTTTTTGCTAAAACTGAAAAAGATCCAATGATTATTCCAGTCGTAGTACAGGTGTAAGTATTTACTAAGTTGTTTTTCTGTGTTTTAGTTCAGTAGCCTGAATAGTTTTCTATTTTATATAGGAGAGAAGATACGTGACTCACCAAATTAAAGACGTTACTAGAAGATCACTTTACATCATCCGCTGGAACAAACCCAGCGTAATAATAAAAGAAGAGATTAATGTTCGTTCTGAAGAAGAATTTAGTTGGAACCAGACCAACTTTATTCCATCTCAGATTTACGGCTCAGCTAGGGATTATAAGATCCCGATAATTCTGCAGGCAAACTGGTTCGGTAAAGAATTTCTTGCTGATAAGGTGAAAATTCTTTCTAAGTCAAAAATAGAAACTGAGATCAATCCGAATAAGTCCAGTCTCGGAAGCAAGATCAATAAGATTAGACATATGGAAATGCTAATTCTAGCTCCACCAGGGTCTAGGTCTTTATTTTGGATATACAAGTATCCGAGCTGCCGGAGATCAGCGTTCTGTTTAAGTTTAGGTCTACCAACTAAAAAGGGGATGAAAAATGATATTATCTCAACAGAATTAACCTTAACTATCTGCAATACAATCAGATAGAAAGCTAGCCAACCTGAAGAAAAGTAAGGTTGGTTTTTTAGGTTTAAATTCGTCAGTAACTTACCACTCTTTTCATCCTTCAATCACCTCATCCCTCAGAATTAAAATCAGACTTTGATCAATTTTCGCCATCTCCAGCACTTCCTTGGTAAAACCAGACTTGGAGATTAAGACAAAATATTCAGATCTGTTTACACCTCCCCACTTCACTTCCATAGACTTTTTCTGCAAATCTTTAAGTACTCTCAAATCTACTTTTTGATTATTCCACTTAGTTTCTACAAACATGATAGAATTTGTAACTTCATCAATTCCAACCAGGTCAATCTCAGTATCTTTATTCCACCATCTACCAAGTTTGTTAAAAATGGGTAGTTTTTTAGTTTTTGAGTTTTGACTCTGTAAAATAAAATTGGCACTTTCTTCTTCATATTTTTGAGCTACTAGACTTTTAATCAACTGATTTCTACTTTCAAAAAGTTTCTCATAATCACCTCTTTCAATTGCTGATAAATTTGGGAAAACAAAATTAAAATAAAACCTTAAAAACGGATCTTTGATTCTATAGCTAGATTTTTTAGTGTTCTCGGGATTTTTTTCAGTAACTGGTACTTGCCTCTCAATCATCCGTAATTTTAAAAGATTTTCTAAATAAAAACTGAGATTTGTAACTGCTATATTAGTTGCTGTAGCAATTTCACTAGATTTAGTTTTGTTCATTCCAATGGCTTTGAGAATGGTTAAATAAGTTTGTGGTTTATCAAATTCTTCAGATAAAATAAGCTCTGGCTCTACATTCAAAAAAGTTCCACTATTCAAAATTTTCTTCTCCAAGTTCACTCTCAAACTTAAGTTTAAATCAAACTCTTTAAGATAAGCAGGCACACCACCAGCGATAGCATAAAATTCAAATAATCTTTCAAAATCTGCTTCTTTTTGATTATTAAACTCCAGCAAGAATTCTTCACTTTCTTTAAATCCAAATTGTTTAAGTGAAATACTAGCTGTTCTTCTACCATAAAGTGGGGCAGAATAAGCCAGAACATGCTTATACATCATACTTAAACTAGATCCAAGCAAAATCAAAAATATATTTTTATGTCTCAAGACTTCGTCCCAACCGTATTGAAAAAGTGAAGAAATCCCGGGTTCAATACTAGCCAGAAATGGAAACTCATCAAACACCAAAACTGTAGGCTTGCTTGATTTTAATTCATTTAATTTGTCTCCAAGGTAATCAAAAAACTCCCTCCAATTTATAAATTTACTTCTATCCAAATATTTATCTCCAAAAAACTCAGCAAACTGTTCGGTTGCCATAGACAAATTTTCTCTAGCTGAAACCTTAGAAGCTAAAAAATACACTCCTTCTTTTTTTTCCAAAAACTTTTTTACCAGTTCAGTCTTTCCAATTCTTCTTTGTCCATATAAAACCAAAAATTGAGATTCTTTTTCTGATTTTTTGTACAAGTCATGTAAAGTTTTTAACTCTTTGATTCGATTTATAAATTTCATAGATTTTTAACCTAAAATTACTATAGATATAAATATTATAGGTTATACTATAATAATACAAGCATTTAAAATAAAAGTCAAGAAATTTTGAAGAGATTCGGTTATATCGGGCATATTATTGAATCATATGAGCTAGCACAATTTATTTAGGTCTTTAGATAATCTGCACTATGTTAAATTTTTTGACATCTGAGCTGAAATATTGTATAATATTGCTGTGATAAATAAGAGATATAGTAGATTCAATCTACGAAAAATATGGCGTTTAAGGTACAGAGCTTACGCTATAATCATCATTTTAATATTGGGGCCAATACTTTTTGCTGATAATTCAAATATCAACCCTAATATTGATTTTTCACCTGATAGATTTGAGGTTGTAGAAGCGGGTCTGATAGTCTCAAAACTAGAAAGAAAATACCCCGAACCTATCAACTTTGACCAAGAGATCGAAACCGATACTCAGGTCGCCCAAGTTGTTATTAAAGATGGCAAAACCATATATCTTAACAAAACTGGTCAGGTTATCACAGACTTACTGAAAAACGCAGGCTTTGACAGCGGTTATATATCTGATCAGCCATTCATTGATTTAAACCTACCTTTACCTGTAGAGCAAACAGTTGAAAGTGTGGAAGTAAGTCCACAGACACCTGAAGAATCAGTACAGCTTGATCTACCTCAACCACTTTCGGACATTATACCTAAGCCAGCAAATCCGCAATTTAGAAATTTTTTGAGATACCCCAAATACAACATAAATGTACCAGTTATTTATTCTAGTTTCGAAGATCTGTTTGAAAATAATCCTGATGGTACAATTAACTTTTCTCGTCCAAGAGATAATGACCCTATTGGCAGTCCGATTCAAGTCAAGCTAAGAGATGGTATTGTGCATATGGCATTTACACCTCAACCTGGTGAACTTGGCAACTCATATATTGTCGGTCATAGTAGTAATTATAGCTCTGTTAGAAGTAATTACAATACTGTATTTAAACCCATAGAGAGTCGAAGTAAGCCTGGAGAAGAGTTTATAATTTATGACAGGTTTGGCAGAGAATTAAAGTTTAGAGTATTTGAAGCTATCAAAATAGCCGCTGAAGATGGAGCCCAAGCTTACAAAAACTACCCAGATAAACGGGTAGTAACTCTGCAAACATCAGTTCTCACTTTAACTCGAAATGGCTACCAAGCAACTCATCGCTGGCTAACCCGAGGCGAACTTGTCACCTAAATTTACAATTTTTGGTTACTACAATTTTGACAAAGTAGATATATTTTTCAAAGGAATAATAGTGTCTCTAGATATATTCCGTATAGGAAAATTTGCTATAGTAGGTTTATTCGTAACTGGTGTAGACTTTGTCTCTTTTTGGTTACTTCTAAACTTGTTTGAAAAGTTTAAGATCAAAACTATACTAAAATTACGGAATACAACTATAGCTAACATTATTGGTTTCGCAATCGCAAATTCAGTCAGCTTTATTTTAAATACTTTTTTTACATTCTCTGACTCAACCACAAACAAAGGATGGATTCCTTATTTATTAGTAAGTCTTTTTTCTTTATCTGTTTCTACAGTTTTGGTGCAAATTCTGACTTCAGACAACTTATACAAAATGATAAATGATAAAATCTTTAGGGATCTCTTAGCAAAAAAACACTACGCTTTGGTAGTGAAACTTTTTACAGTGATGATTACTATGGTAACCAACTATTTTGGGTATCAGCTTTTTGTGTACTCTTAATTCGAGTTTAAGATTTTAGAGATTTTTGCTTGCAATTCTTGTTTATCTATAGCTGATAGCTCTGGAGATAGGTTATATACTAGCTCAAATTCTCTAATCATCATTAATAGATTAGTCATTGCTAACTTCTTGGGGTCTTTATTTTTTTGGGAATTAGTCATAATGTTCTAGCTTAAATTATCTGGTTTTTTGATCTTTGTTCGCATATAACCTAACATAAATGTCGACTTATGTCAAATATTTATTTTCGACATAATCAGATTATCTAGGCAGTAGGTACGACTTTACCATTGTTGCAAACTGATGTATACTTAAATACAAGCAATATATTATGACCGATAATAACCTAAATCGAAGTATAGAAAAAGTATTAGCTGTTGTTGGGCTGATTTCTATTATCATAATAAGCTTGTACTTGATATTTAGACTTGTGGGCATCATCTATAATATACCAGGATATAGTTTTGACCCATTTAACTTCACAGCTCTAGTAGTTCTTATAAAGCTGATTAGTGACCTTCATAAAAAACAAAAATTAACTTTAGATATCCAGTCTCATCTACTGAATACAATGATAAATAATTCGCAAGCACCAGCTAATCCACCTAGTAAAAGCAAAAAGTCTTCGTCATTAAGATATTCTAAGGACTCCAAACAAATAACTGTGTATAAGCCAAAAAGGGGTAGACCAAAGAAGCATAAATAGTGAGATTGAGGTTTAGTCTAATGGCTTTGACTATAAAAAAAGTCTAAGTTATAATTACGTTGTGATTCCAATTCACAAGCAGTTTAGCAGCTAGAGACAAAAACAAAAATTACAAACATGATTCAGAAAAAAATACTACTTAGACTGAGTATAACCCTGCTGGTATTTAACCTAGTCATAGGTACGATAACACTCTTTAATAGCTGGAGAGCCAGTCAGGAAATAGCTAAAGCTGCTTTGGAAAAATCTAAACAGTCTCAGGTTTTGGGGGTAAATAATATCCCAAAGTTTAACAGGAATTTTGTTCTAAGCAACGATTCCTTTAGCTCATCTAGAGTGTTTCCAACTGAAGCCAGTGTACAATCATATTTAGAAAAAACTAAATCACCATTAAAAAGCTTTGTAGCAGAAGGTAAGTCAGCAAGTTATTGGATTTTTGGCGCTGCTAGAGGTGTCACGAGTAGTAAGTATGGTATCACTCCAAACATTAATCCTGCTCTAATTATAACTTTTTTAGAAAAGGAGCAGTCTTTAATCAGTCTAAAGAACTACGATACTTATAAAGACCCAGAAAGAAGGATTAAATACGCAATGGGCTATGGTTGTCCAGACGGAGCTGCATGTGATGCCAAATATAATGGTTTTGTGAATCAAGTAAACTGGGCTGCTTATCAACTACAGTTTAATTATAACAATGCTCCAAGCGGTAAATATGTCAGACCTTACAAATTACAGGATACAATCACAACCTTAGATGAGTATAATGTATTCTTGAGTAACCAAGCTACTGCTGCGATTTATAGATACACTCCACATGTGTATTGGGGAGCTTACAACACTTGGAAAATTATGGTTGGTAATGGATGGGGTCAAAACCCTAACCCGATTAGCTTATCACAAATAGATCAAGTAAATTTAGTAAATAAAGATGCAAATATTGAACTCCCTGCATCTACAAACATTGATCCTAACACAATTAGTAATTTACTTAAAAATGGTTGTCGACTAGGTCAAACCGGTGAGAATATAAAAAATCTGCAACGATATTTACGGCAGAAAGGATTCTTTATGAGTAGAGAGATAACTGGAATGTGTGGAACAGTTACCAAAAGAGCTCTAGAACTGTATTTTGGTAAAGAAGCTCAGTTTATTGAAAAACCAGCTATTATGGGTGGTAAGACTATCTTTGCAGATAGTAAAGGTGTAAAGGCTAAGGGTTTAAACACCAGAGTCCAGCCATGTGGTATTACTGCCGGTTCTAACCCTATAAACTGGGGCACTAAAGGCGATATTATTTCGGGTCCTACACCAAAAGCTTGCCTTGGTGGTAATTGGAATTGGTATAAGATTAATTGGGAAAATGGCACCACTGGTTGGTCAGTAAGTGCCTATCTCACAGATGCTCCAGCAGCTACAATTAAACCAGCCCCAGCTGCCCCAGAGTCAGCAGTTCAAGCTCCTACATTTACCACCGAACCTGCACCTAAGATTGTCACCACGAATAGCCGTGGCGTGAAAGTAGCCGGTTTAAATTTGAGGAGTGGACCTTGCACCAACAAAATTGGAGTAATACCCTGGTCTGTTAAGGGCAAAGTACTGGCTGGACCTATTGCCAAAAAATGTTTTGGGAGAGACTTAGAGTGGCTAAAGGTTCAATTTGATAACGGTAAAACCGGCTGGGTTGCCTCCTATTATTTAGGCTAGATGGCTATTGACAACTGTCACAAAAAACCGAAAACCAATAATATGAGTAAAGTATTGATAGTATATGCTACTTTAGGTGGTAATACAGAACTTACTGTACAAAAATGCCAGGAAGAACTATTAAAATACGGTTTTAATGTAAAAAATAAAAGGGTAGACGTCACTTCTGCCAATGAATTGCTAGAATACGATCTAACAATATTAGCCAGCCCAACCTACGGTCAAGGTACTGTAGAGCAGCACTTTAAACCCTTCTTGAAATCAATGAAGCAATGTGACTATTCACGATCAAAGTTTGCAATTATCGGCTTGGGAGACACAAAGTACTATGCAGAATACCTCACTGAATCGGCAACCGTACTCGAGGAACATGTAAAAGACCTAAACGGACAAATCATAGTCCCTGCGCTCAGAATCGGTATGCCACCACTAAAATTTATAAATAAGCTTGTACCGATGTGGGTTGATAAAATTAGTACAAAAATAAAAACTTCTAATCCAAATGTAATTGGTAATTTAGTATCTTAGTATATGTCAGCTAATCGAACTGTCCTTAAAATAGCAGGAGAAAATGGAATGGGTCTCAGCAGCGTAGGAGAAATGGTTCAAAAAGCCTTAAAGAAAAACGGCTTTAATATTCGTTCTGAAAGAGAATTTCCTTCAACCATCAAAGGAGGTAAAGCCTGTAATATAATTAACTTCTCTAGTTCAAAAATTTATGGACTATCAAAAACCATTGATATAGCTATAGGACTCGATAGAGAAGGTGTTAAGGATTGCTTAGAGACTCTAAAACCTGGGGGTATTTTAATTCATGGCTTTGATCGCTGGAATAAGTCTATCAAGAACTTGCCACAAATTGTTGAGTCTAAAAAGCTACAAGTATTTTTATTACCCGCAAGAGACATTGCTTTAGAAAATGGCGGTAGTGTTATTATGGTAAATACGGTTTTGTTGGGTTTTCTATGGAAAGTTCTAGGTTTAGACATAGACAGTCTAAGACAGCAAATTAAAGTTCAATTCCAAGATAAATCAAGTATTATTAATGTGAATATTACCTGTGCTCAGGCAGGATTTGAATATAATTTTCCTAGCAAAACCCCTTCCCTATCTGTAAGCTCTAATAAGCTTGATAGTACAAAGCAAATTTTAATTGACGGTAATACTAGCTTAGCCTTAGGAGCTATTCAGGCTGGTGTAAGAGCTTATTACGCTTATCCAATGAGTCCTTCAACCTCGATTTTGGTATACTTGGCTAAAGTCAGCCACCAAACTAAAATGCTAGTAAAGCAGGCTGAAGACGAAATAACTGCTGCACAAATGGCTTTAGGTTCAATGCATATGGGTACTAGAGCTTTGGTCGCTACTTCTGGTGGTGGTTTTGATTTAATGACAGAAACCGTAAGTCTTAGCGGTATGATTGAAACACCGTTGGTGATTACCATAGTCCAACGTCCCGGACCAGCTACTGGACTGCCAACATGGACAGCTCAGAGTGACCTAGATTTAGCTATATATTCAGCTCATGGAGAGTTCTGCAGAATTGTCTTAGCCTGTAGTGACGCAACCAGCTCCTTTGAGAATATACAACATGCTCTTAATCTCTCTGAAAAATATCAAATACCGGTGATTTTACTTTCAGAGGCTACTATAGGTATGGGTTACGAAACAACACCTGAATTTACAGATAACACAATACCAATTGAACGAGGTATAATTACTGCAACTGAAGAGATTGATGCGTTACAACCAAGCGATAGATATCAGATAACTAGTACAGGCGTTTCTAAGAGATGGCTACCTGGCAAATCCAAATCAACTTACTTTGCTAATGGTGATGAACACTGGGAAGAAGGTGAAATTACCGAAGATGAGCAGGAAGCAGGAAGCATGATAAAGAAAAGACTTATCAAGACTAAAACCATACTTGATAACTTACCTGAACCAGAAATTTTTGGTGATCCTATGGAAGCTGATATTTCTTTTATAGGCTGGGGTAGTAGCAAAGGTCCTATGCTAGATTCTATAGAGATATTAGCTGCTAAAAATATAAAAGCAAACTATTTGCACTTTAACTATATTCTACCTCTAAAAACTGCTAAACTAATCGAATTTTGTAAGCAGAATCAGAATGTAAGCACTATCGAAGGCAATTTCAATGGTCAGCTTAGTAATTTAATCGAAAGTAAAACAAATCTTAAATTCCCTCAACGTCTCTTGAAGTGGAATGGCAGACCTTTTTATGTAGAAGATATAGTTGATTTTGTAAGAGAAAAAGTAAACAAAACATAGTCAAAAAAATAATTTATGTCTCAACTACACAAATTGATAAATAAGGCAGAGGAATTCTCAGCATATGAGAGCGATCAAAAACACACATGGTGTTCTGGTTGTGGTAATTTTGGTATTCTAAATGCTCTTAAACGGTCCTTAGTTTTGGAGAATATCAAACCTCAAGAAACTTTGCTGTGCTTTGATGTAGGTTGCAATAGTAATGCTAGTGATAAAATTAAAGCTTACACTATACATGGTCTACACGGTAGGGTAGCTAGCCTAGCTTCTGGTGCCGCAATAGCTAACACAAAACAAAAAGTAATTGCTATGGCTGGTGATGGCGCTACATTTTCTGAAGGTATAAACCACCTTGTGCACGCAGTTAGAAATGATTATCCGATCACATTTATAGTTCACAATAACAATAACTATGGTCTGACTATCGGACAGGCTAGTAGTACTACCAAGCATGATTTTGCAATGAATGGTTCTCCTGATGGAGTTATTCCTGAACCACTAAACACTTTACAATTTGTTCTTAGCTTCAATCCCAGTTTTGTAGCTAGGAGTTTTTCAGGTGATATCGAACATATGACAAAAACTATACAAATGGCTTTAAACCATCGAGGTTTTGCCTATGTAGAAATTATGCAAGCCTGTCCAACTTTCAATAAAGCTACACCGCAAGAATGGTACTGGGATAAAATCTTTGATATACAGACAATTATTGGCTACGACAAGACTGATATCTGGCAAGCTAGAAAAATTGTAGATTCTCTTGATAAAGACTTGGCTGTTGGTGTAATCTATGAAAAAAGTAAACCAAATTTTGTAGAACAGCTAAAGAATAGAGAAGGTCTAGGGTCTGAACTGATAGACGAAGTAAAAAGTACTAGTATTACTGGCTTACTTCAAGAATTCAGATAAAAACTTTTGGTTATTCTTGACACAAAATTATAAAGCAGGTTCTCTCAGAGCACTAACCATTTTCAAGAATTCAGAGAATGAACATATGCCATCTTCAATGCAGAGAACAGCTCAGCCTAGAGCCAAGGTTTCTAGTAGTTCTAGTAGCTTATCAAAAAAATTTTCTTTGAGACACGTTTTCAGAGTAGGTGCCATCGTCTGGTGCAAACACAAAGGTAGAGATTACTACGTAGTAATGAAATCTTTTACTAGACCAAATAGAGGTACTCAGATCCCAGGCGGTCGTATCGAAAGAGATGAAAACCCGGCAGCTGCAGTCATCAGAGAAGTGATAGAAGAAACGGGAGTGGAAACTAGAATTATCTGCCCCTTAGGTCTGATTTTTTTTGAGAACCCAGAAGATAACTATTCCAATTTACAACTTTACTATATAGTTAGACCCCTATATCCTATAAACGTTTTTAAAAGGTGGCAGGTAATTGACCAAGATCAAACTAAGCAGGAACTAGAATGCTGGTGTATGTCAACAAATAACCCAACAAGCTACTTAGCCGTTGGTCAAGGCAAGATCGTAGACATGTTCAAAGTATGGCTTAAAGAGCACAAGAAGCCGAACAATAGCAACCAATCTTTTCAAATAAAAAATTAAGAATTTGTTTTTTAAGTTGACTTATGTGCATATAAAAAGTTGTGTATATGCAGTCTGCTATTACCTAGTGGGCTAGTAATTAAAAAAGGAGGCTTGAAGTGAGAAAGTACGCTTTACTCTTCGCTCTGACAGTAATATTTGTATTACTGTTGGACACTACCGCTCGAGCAGCTACAAGCTTATCTAGCTATAGCTGGTGGGTATGCCCTTGGGGCTATTAAGGCTAGGTATAAAGACAGTTATTGAATTAACTGTCTTTTTTTATAACAGGATAGAAGTTTAGAATAATTAAGCTAGAATTTCCATGCCTTTTTTCAACCAAAAAATAAACTGATCTACTTCCTCTGCAGTATTATACATTGCCAGAGATACTCTACAGACACCGTTCTCATATCCTAGCATATCTAACAATGGTTGAGTGCAATGATAGCCAGTCCTTATACATACATTTTTAGAAGCTAAATAAAAATCTAAATCTTGAGGGTGCACTCCATTAACTGTAAAAGACTGGATAGGTAATTTTTGATTAGTGCCAGCTATTAGTTTAACTTTTGATAGCCTAGACAACTCATTGTGCAAGTGTTTTAGTAGTTGGTTTTCATAATTTACCAAACTGTCATCAAGAATATTTTGATAATATTTAATTCCTTGATTCAGACCAATTACTCCAGCTATATTAGGAGTTCCGGGCTCAAATTTATACGGAAGCTGATTAAAGTCAGTATTAAAATAATCTACACTTTCTATCATATCTCCACCACCAGCTACAGGTGGCATCTTAATCAAATAAGACTTTTTACCGTATAAAACCCCTACCCCTGTTGGAGAATAAACTTTATGCCCTGAATAACAATAAAAATCAACATCCAATTGCTCAACACTCACTTTCATATGCCCTACCGCTTGAGCTCCGTCTACAAGAACCAGACTACCGTTCTGATGCGCTAATTCAGTAATTTTCTTAATGGGATTAATTATGCCTAAAGTATTAGAAACATGACATAAAGACACTAATTTTACCTTGGGATTCAATAATTTCTTATATTCTTGTAGATCTAAATTTAAGTTAGCATCTAGAGGTATATACTTAATTGTGAGCTGATATTTCTTTGATATTATCTGCCAAGGCACAATATTAGCATGATGCTCCATCTGTGATAGTAGTATTTCATCACCAGCTTTTAGTATGCACTCACCTAAACCACTTTTAGTCCCTACACTGCTAGGGTTGATTGAGCTGATCAAACTTTGGGCTACTAAGTTAATACTATCTGTAGTTCCTTTAGTAAAAATTATTTCCTCACTCGACTTGGCTGACAAAAAACCTTGTACCGCTTTCCTAGAATTTTCGTAGTTATGGGTAGTAGCTAAAGCAGATGCGTAGGTTCCACGATGTACATTT
Organism: Patescibacteria group bacterium; assembly: GCA_038751365.1. Classification (GTDB taxonomy): domain Bacteria; phylum Patescibacteriota; class JACMRA01; order JACMRA01; family JACMRA01; genus JBCDGH01. Next base: position 49,712 of record JBCDGH010000002.1, read on the forward strand.
GAGTTTGACTTCGTATAATAATTTACAAGAGAATCTATAACTACCTTTGGTTTATGAGTGGTTGCTGCGTTATCTATATAAACCAATTCAGGGTTCAGGCTAAAAAATTGAAAATCTCCCCTAACTTTTTGTACATCAAACATATTAATTTTATTTAGACCATAACTAACTCAATCTTTTTTTGCTCTAGCTTCTCCATAATTGCATAATTGATATTTTGTTGAGCTATGGTAAAACTCATATAATCATTAGATAAAACATGATAGACTACTTCAAACCTAAATTTGTGGTTACCAATTTCCATAAAACTGACTCTTTGAAATCTTACCCCTTCTTGAGACTCAATCACCTTTTGAATTAACCCAGGAACTAGCTTAAGTTTATTTAAAGGTGTCTTTAAATCTAAATGCAAACTAAAATCTACCCTTCTACTTTTTAGCAACTTGAAATTGTGAATTCTAGTATTGATTAGCTCTTTATTCGATACTACAAGTTCTTCTCCACTGAGTACTCTAATCCTAGTTGATCGCAAACCAATACTCTGGACATAGCCCCTATCTTGACCAATTTCTACGTAATCCCCAACTATAAAAGGCTTATCTAAAAAAATTGAAAAAGAAGCGAATATCTCTGATAAAATATTTTGTAGAGAAAAAGCTACAGCAATTCCAGTGATTCCCAAGCTGGTTATCAAGGTCTGTACACCTCTAATCTCAAAATTCTGTAGTACTAAGATCAGACCAATTATCCAAACTACAAACCTGATCAAAGTAGTAATCAGACTAAGTCCTTCAGGGTCAAATCTTTGGTTATTTTTCTGATTATTTTCTACTACGACTTTAAAAAGGTAAATTAGCCATTGCTGCGAAATAATTATTATAAAATAGCTTATAACAACAAAAGATAAATTCTCTAGCCACCAAAATAAAGTTGAAGACCTGATAGAACTATTTAGTTCGATAAACATCAAAGTTTCTAAACTTGACTTTATAGCAAGTGCATTGCAGAAAATCCAATTAGTAGTATTCAAATTTTGCTTAAAAACCAATTGTATACCTTGCTGGTTGAAACGATTTAGCAAAACTCTAAACATTCTAAAAAAACCATAGAGTAGAGCGTAATAGCTAAAAAAGAGGATTACTCCAAACAAAAAAGTACTTAAATCTTTAGATGATACTGAAAAAAAACTAAAATTATCAAAAAGCATAATGTCTGCTATATAATCTTAAACAAGCTAGCATATTTTTTTGATTTAAACAACATGCTACTGCTCCGGAGATGGTCTAATATCTTTTGGAATAAGTGGTAAATCTTCAATAATGGTTATTCGTTTTGATTCAGGTAAATTATTTTTAACAGTTTTATCTAAAGATGAAAAGTGCAGCTGCATTATACAATACAAGATAGCAGTATAGATAAGTGCTTCCGGTATTTTGTTTATATATTTTTTAGCCTCTAGCTTAATTTTGTAACTTTTATTTTCCATGAGAGCGAAAAAAACACAGCAAATTTAAAAAGGCAAATACGGCTTGTCAAAATTGTAGATACGGAACATAATTAGTATAAATATACTAATAATATGCCAAAAATTCAAATAAAATTAATCAATAAAACTGAACTATCTCCACAAGTATACTTGCTTACTTTTGAGACCGAATCTGAGTTAGTTTTTACACCTGGTCAGTTTATAAGCGTTGAGATTGAACCAAAGATTAATAGACCATACTCAATAAGCTATTTAGGTAAAGATATACCATACTTTGAGGGTGATTTACAAGCAAAGTCAAGTCTATCTGCAGGAAATTACTTAACACTGATGATTAGCACTAAACCCGGCGGTGCTGCTTCTGATTTCTTCGAAAAGATTAAGCCCGGAGTAACTTTAAATGCAATTGGTCCTACGGGCAGATTTGCATTAGTACAAAACAATAGACCTAAAGTTTTTGTAGCTACTGGTACTGGCTTAGCTCCTTTTACAGCAATGACTCAAGAGATAATTGAAAAGGATAGCAATGCTGACATAAGCGTATTTTTTGGGTGCTGGGATCTTTCCGGAGACTTTGTACATAAATTTTTTATTGACTTAAAGTCACGGGCTAAGAACCTAAAAGTCTACACAGTAGCTGAAAACCTTGAGGGTATATCTGAAAGCGAATTTCTGAAAGAAGGGAGAGTTACTAAAGTGATACCTGAAACAATAAATAATTTAAACCAAGCTGATTTTTATTTATGTGGACACCCGGCTATGGTAGCTAGTATGTCAGATGTATTGCTAAAAAACAAAGTACTTCAAAGCAATATCATTATGGAAAAGTTCGGAAAATAAGAAGCTTATAATACTGTAGTACTCACCTGCATAATCTCAATAAATTTATCTAGAATTAATTTAATCGACCCCTTATGACGCGGATTAGCCCCCTTCCCTTCGACAGATTCTATTGATTTAAGTAAATTAAAATAAGCTAAAGGAATATCGTAGTAGGGTAAATCGTGATTTATTTCTTTACCATTATCATCAACAAATCTAAAGCTACCAAAAAACTCTTTCAAAAAAGTTACACAATTACCTTCTACCTCGCTTCTCTCTTCACGACGGCTTCTCAGATCATACGAAAATGGGAAATTTGGGTTAAATTTATAGCTACTCATGTTGGCTATCGCTTGCCTTAAAAAATGCTCTAGCTTTGGTAAATCTTGGCAATCAATATAGATTCTTCGAGACACTGTATTGGGATCTTTAACTTGATCAGAATAAAGCCTCAAATCTTTTTGTGCATCAACAACTACGCTATCAGTATTACTAGGATTAAACTCCTGCGGATAGTAACCATAAGTTTTAGTTTCCTTATCAGCTGAAGTAACAGCTAAAAAAGAATGTCCCGAATTGCTTATATACGAACTTGGGTGCATGAAAGGATTATAACCTCTTTCCACAATTTCTTCTACTTTACAGTCACTTTTTTGGTTAGCTATTTTTATTGTATCTAGTTTAGTTCTAGGTTTATTAATGGTAAGCGGTAAAGGTGATTCATACAGAAAGCTAGCAGCTGCAGTAGCACTTAAAATAGCCACTAAGGTTAGAGGTATTTTTTTGAGTTCCAGAGAATTATCTTTTTGTATTTCGTATTTATTTTGTCTAAAATTATTTTTATACCTACCGTCCAGGGTCATGTTCTATTTTTTTACAAACAGAATCCTAGCGCAAGTAAGTCCAAATGTCAAATTATTTTATTCAACATATAAGTTTAATCAACAAAAACTCCGTAAGCAACAAAATTAAGATTACGCTCAGCTACTATCCTAGAATCTAACTGCCTTATAGTTCCACTAGATACATTTCTAGGATTGGCAAATACCCCATCCTGACCAGTTTTCCCCATTTTTCCAACTTTAATTCCTGACACAATATCTTTGTTAAGTTGAATAAAGTCTTGTTTGGTCATAAATACCTCGCCTCTGATCTCTAACTTTCTTAAATCTGTAATACTTTTGGGTATATTTTTTAGTTGTTTAATGTTTTCAGTAACCAGCTCACCAGTCCAACCATCTCCTCTAGTAGCTGCACTAACTAACTGACCATTATTGTAGTGTAAACTTAGAGCAAGACCATCAATCTTAGGCTCACAGATGTACATGGGAGTTGATTCAGAGCTTACTTTTGTGACAAATCCTTCAGCTCTTTGCAACTTTTGCCACCTTTCTTGCCATTCCAGCATTTCGTTATAATCAAAAACATCAGTTAAAGACAGCATCCTACGCTTATGTTTAAATTTAGTAAAACCTTTAGCTACACCACCGGCTATAGTATAATTAGGGCTATTTTGGCTAATTTTATCAGGATTCTCAGCTTCAAATTGGGTAATTTTATGCTTCAGGTCGTCTAGTGCTGCTTCAGAAATCTCCTCCACATTAAAAAGATGCTGTTCATTTCTTAACCTATTTACTTCGGTGACCAATTGCAAATATTCTTCATAGTTTAATTTGATCATACCAAAATTTATGAACTAACTTATAGTCATTAGCAAGCCTAAAATTTGACTAGCTGGTAGTATTCAGACAATCTCGGAATATATTAATCACATATACTTATATGGCATGGTATAACAAATACAGACCACAAAATTTTGAAGAAGTTGTCGGTCAAGCACTTACAAAGTCAGTTTTAGAAAACTCCCTCAAAAAGAACCGCATCAAGCACGCTTATCTGTTTCACGGACCAAAAGGAGTAGGAAAAACTACCTTAGCAAGGATATTTGCCAACAATCTCAATGATGTAAAAACAAATCCAGAGTCCAAAATTGATATCCTAGAAATGGATGCTGCTTCTAACACTAGTATAGATGATATTCGCCAACTAACTGAGTCCTCCAAAAATCCTCCATTGGTAGGTAAGTATAAAATCTACATTATAGACGAGATACATATGCTATCAAAGTCTGCAATGAATGCCCTACTAAAGATTTTGGAAGAGCCGCCTATATACTTAGTTTTTTTAATGGCGACTACAAATCCAGAAAAATTAATACCTACAGTACTGTCTCGCTTAACTAAATTAAACCTAAGTAACCATAACCATGAAGATATCATTAAAAAACTTAAGATGATTGTAGGTGTGGAGAATTTGAGTATAGATCAGGACTCTTTAGATTTAATTGCTATGCGTAGCTCAGGTAGCCTTAGAGACGCTGTGAATTTACTAGAAACCGTTGCTAGTTATGAATTAGATTCTTACTCAATCCAACAAACTAGTGAGCTGTTAGGTCTTTTACCCACACAGACGATTGAAAATTTATGTACCAATTTAGTGGCAGGTAATATGATCACACAAACTACTATATCACAACTAGAATCTAGCGGTGTCGATACAGAAGCTTTTCTTGGTCAAATGCTTGACTTTCTTCTAACAAGGAGCTTTGAAGGTCAAAAATCATTAGATCAACTGATCATGCCAGTAACTGAAGTGTTGGACTTAAAACTCCCGCTAACCTCACTAATATCGACAATTGCCCTTATCCAACTTAAAGTAAATACTAAGCTATCACCTCATAAAATAATCAACCTTGATAATCCCTTAGATATAAATAGCGATATAAAGTCAGATCACATTACACCCCCAATAAATGCGGATGAACAAAAAAATACCGACCCGCAAAATATTACCTCTCAACCGACTTCTTTAGGTGAGAAAAGTGAGCAGGTCATAGCACAGCCAGACTCAGTGGTAAGCACAAATTCTGAACCAGAACTACTGACTAATGACCAAGAATTAAACAAGTCTATAACTATTGAGGAAGCTGAGATAGGTTTAATAAAAATTACTAGCCAAGAAGACACACCTCCTATTCTAAAAATGATGATAAGTGATTTAAACCTACTAAATGTTAAAGGTTCAACTATCTATATAGGTGTCTCTAATGCGATTTTTCAAACCCAGCTCAAATCACAAAAGCTAAATCAGTGGATATGTACTAAATTTAAAGAAATACTTAATTCAACCGAAAATATCACAGTGGTAGCTGAGCTTAGAGAATCAAATAAGCCGGTTAAAGAGTCAAAAAATGAAAGTATAAAGGTCGATAGAATATCACAAAAACAGAAACTTGAAAGCAAGATCAGAGAAACTGGTACTGACAAATCTGATGATAGCGCAATATTCTATCAAGTGTATAAAAGTTTACCTCCAAATGCTGACCCCGAAAAGCTAAAAGTATTTCCTGCGCCGATACAAAAGCCAACAGATGAGCAAGACTGGGACGAGCACACAAACCAATTATTCGACTTTGAATAGCTATGTATCTTTTACACACTCATAGCTTTTAAAACTAATGACTATTAACAAATAGATAAGTAACTCGTTTACAAGTATAGTTTAGGTAATAGTTTGTATAAATTAAGATTAAGATGCGGATGGATGCAAAATACTGACTAATATAGTTCCTGTAGATCTCGCAGACTATATTAGTTTGAAAATAAGATTTATATAGCCTTCAACTTGTTGACTGCAAGTGTTTTTTTGTATCTCGATTGACTGACAGTTGATAGATATCTTAAAAGAGACCTACGTTTACTTACCTTTTTTATTAAACCTCTTCTAGAAGAGAAATCTTTAGGATTAGCCTTCAAATGTAGTGTAAGATTCTTTACGTCTACAGTCAGCACTGCAATCTGAACTTCTGGTGAGCTAGTATCCTTATTATGAATTTGGTGTTTTTGAATAACTTGAGGCTTCTTTGCGTTAGTGTGCTTTGACATAATTGTGCTCTGTAAAATGAATTTAAATTTTAATTAAAATTGAACTTTAACGTTTTTTCTTTCTTCAGCTGGATTATCAAGTTCAAAGAACTGCTCGGGCTTAGCTCCAGCAAGACCTTTGAATAACAAAGTTGGGAACTGATCTTGAGTAGTATTGTAATCACTGACAACTTGGTTATAAAATCTGCGACTAGCTAATATTCTATCTTCTGTGTTTGTAAGCTCAGACTGTAATTGCAAAAAGTTCTGATTACTCTTTAGATCAGGATAACTCTCTGCTACAGCAAATAATTGTCGCAGAGTTCCAGATAACATATTTTCAGCTGCTGCTTTATCTTTACTTATTCCAGATACGTCTATTGCCTGTTGCCTAGCTTTAACTACTTTTTCTAGGGTTTCCTGTTCAAAAGACTTCGAACCTTTCACTGTCTCAACTAGATTAGGAATTAAGTCATATCTTCGTTTCAGCTGAACATCCATATCACTAGCAGCCTCTTCGACCTTATTCTTAAGACTTATAAGACTATTATAGGCGCTCACAGCTACAATACCGAGTACGACTATGACAATGATTGCGATAATTAAACCGATTTCCATACATGTAGATGCTTTCGTTTATAATTGGAATTGTCAAGCTAGTAGTTTGTCCTTTTTGGTATCTAAAGCTGACATAATATTTATCTGTGAAAATTTTTACGAGTCTTCCACAAAATTTTCTTAGACATCTTAGAAAACGATATAGTAAACTATTACAATTTATCGTTTAAATTCGATTACATATAAAACAGCATCAAATGATTTCTTAAATAGTGGCTGATTTAAACAAGTTCTGACTCGAAACCTCTTCGTATCACTGATACTATATCCATATGTTTCAAAAAGATATATATGGTATTCCTCTCCAAATTCAGATAACATAATAATTATTTTCCCCTTACTACTCAGCTTTTCTTTTGCTTCAGTAAGAAACCTTTTTAAGGTCTCATAGTTCATATCGATCCTAGAGAGTTGGAAATTCCTTTTTTCTCCTTCAATGTAGCCAAAAAAAGGTGCGTTCCAAACCACTAAATTATAATGACTTTTATGTTCGGAAAACCAGAGATCGCCCTTACTAATAAGAAATTTATGTCGATTTGATAGGATTTTTCTACTGTGTTCTACGGCGTCTCTGTTTATGTCAACAGCGGTAACATTGAGTGGTAATATAAATCTGATTTATATATCTTAATTCTATCCCTGAGCCAATACCAACAATGTGAATACTTTGTGGTTTATTCTGACAAATAAATTCCTGAACATACTCTGCATAAAAGAAAGATGCATTAAAATAGTAGGGTAAGAATATACTTTTCTCATATCCAGATCGCCTCGTAAAATTCTGTTCACACTGGAGTATTGAATGTTGAAGTACCGAAATTGCCTGCTCTTCCTCTTTGGACGGTAAGTATTGCCTTATGATCAAACTACGAAAATCTTATTATTTCAATATTTACAGACTGATTCGAAATATGCTTTGATAGTAAATACTTTTTTTGCTCAATTTTCAAAGCTAAATTTATATTCAACTTCTTGAGGAAAAGAAATGTTTTTTTAGCAACATCAAGACTATCATACAATCCTGTCATCACAGCATGCTTAACTAATTCATTTTTGTAGTTATTCTTATTCAAGGATACACCTTTTAATTTAAGTTTCTGAATAACTTGTTTATGCTTTTTTAAAAACTCAACTGGAATGGTAAAATGAAGCTCATAGTACACACACTCTTCATCTAGTAGAGCTTTTTCTCTGGCGAAATCAGGAATATCGTACATACTTACCCAATCAGATGATGAATCGTACTCGTGAAAACCGCGAAATTCTTGCACTAACTCATACTCTAAATAACCTTTAAAACTATGCTGATCTAACTCAGACAGCATTCTTTGCGCTTTGATAGAAACTTTTTTTAGTTCCTTTGGAGCATACTCAAAATACGCTGAAGCATGTTCAATTGGTTCGTTTCCATGAAACATATTCAAATCCTCATGATCTCGTAAGTAATGATCAAAATTATGCTCCTTTCCATACTTAAAAAAATTAGGAATTACCCTCTTCAAAAATCCTGAATTCATCCACGAATCAATATGTAAATGAATCTCAGTATTAGTCTGAAAATTAAATGCTATTGGAGTTATACTTAAC
>JBCDGH010000003.1:0-56676 GCA_038751365.1 Patescibacteria group bacterium
ACAATGTACTTACTTGTATAGACTTATACTTAAATCACACATAACCACATATGTCAAAAGATATAGTTTGACCTATTACAATAGTTATGCTATACTACTGTCAGCTTAGAAATTAACACAATTTCTAGCTAGGTTAAAATATATCTGGTTAAGTAGTAATAATGTCATACAATAATAAGTTGAGTACCGCTAAATCTGTAACTACAACATGGACTGAAGATCTTATTAGTCCGGAAACATTCCCAAGTATTGATGGTATTTTTAGCCTGATTAAATCCGGAGCTTCAATAGGTTCACCGCATGGAGAGCTTTATTTTTATTCGTTAGGAATTGAAGACGGAACTAGGCAAAAATATATAGTACATGGGAGAATCAAAGAAACATTCACTTATTTTAAAATTTTCATTGACTACCTTCACATTACTGGAAAGTTTACAACTTACCCCATAATAACTACAAAATGACTAACTAAATAATTTTAAACTACACTAACAAGTCGAACACCAAAACCCGTTCCTTGTTAGTTTTCTCATCAAACTATCTCTAAAGGATAGTTTTTTGTTGTCTGGATTTCGATAAATTACTCTTTTTAACTGTTGCAAGCACCAATACCACTCAGTTATAGGCTATCAAAAATATCAAGTAGTCTATTATATTTAGCTACTCGCTCTCCTCTTGCTGGCGCCCCCAACTTAATATACTCACTTTGAGAAGCAAAAGCCAAGTCACTAATAAAGTCGTCAACCGTTTCTCCACTTCGATGGCTAACTATAGTTATATAGTTATTATCCTTTGCTTTATTTATCATATCACAAGTTTCAAACACACTACCAATTTGATTGAGCTTAATTAGCACCCCGTTAGCTATACTGTGTTTTAGACCTAGGCTTTCGAATCTACTTGGACTAGTAACAAATAAGTCATCGCCAATCAAATGTAATTTAGAACCCAATTTTTGTGTAACTATCTCCCAACCTAATATATCATCTTCTGAATAACCATCTTCTATGGACAATAAATGATGCTCGTCTAATAGCTCTCGATAAAAATCAGTTAAGCCAGCTTGGGAGTATTGCACTCCATCAACTGTATAAGTTTTGGTTTCTGAGTTATAGAATTCGTTAGCTGCTGCGTCTATTGCCAAACCAGTATCTAGAGAAGAATAGCCTGCTTGTTCAACACTTTGCTTAATTATTTGTAGAGCTTGCCTAGAATCTCGGAGTTTTGGAGCAAAACCACCCTCATCTCCTAAACTTATGCTCTGACCTTGAGATTTTAGAATATGCTTAAGGTTTTGATAAATTTCACTAGCTGCCTGAATGTCCTTATCTATCTGACCAGTATTTGGCACGACCATAAACTCTTGTATAGATAAACCACTATCGGCATGTACACCTCCATTGATTACGTTGCACATTAGCTGTGGCATCTTAGAAGTACTTGGAAGTGAACTAAAGTATAGCCGCCTTAAATACTGCCATAACTCTAAACCAAAAAGATTTGCAAAGGACCTGTGAACGGCCATAGATACAGCCAAGATTGCATTTGCACCTAAATTGTTTTTGTGCTCAGTTCCATCCAAAACCAAAATAAGCTGATCTACCTCTGCAGCGTCGCTAAAATCCCTATTTAGTATACGACTCAATATTACTGATTCAATATTATTCACTGCTTTATTAACACCCTTACCACCAAAGGCATTTTCTCCATCTCTAAGCTCCAAAGCTTCGTGGGTACCAGTACTTGCTCCACTAGGAACGCTAGCTTTACCGACTACTTTACGACCTTTTTGATCCAAAACGATAGTGCATTGAACTGTAGGTAAGCCTCTAGAATCTAAAATCCAGCGAGCATTGACTTCTGAAATAATTGCCATATATAACTTTAGTTGAGGTTAAACTAATGTCTATTTGAAGACCTTGTTTTACTGTTTAGTCAAGATATTTTTCAGCCCATAACTTAATAATTTCAAAAGGTTGATTAAAACCTTGAGACTGAATAAACCTAGCTATTTTTTGCTTTTTCTGAACATCTAAGCTACTCCAAACAGAAACTCTATATTTGGTTGCAACTTTTTGCTTAAAGCTTGGGCTAGGTGACAAATCATAAGACTGCAAAACATTTGAAATTACTTTTTCTGAGATTTTTCTAGCAGCAAGTTTATAATTTAACCAAACCTGACCTTTTAAGCCACGATAACTTTCTACAATATTCTTAGCCATCCTTAAATCATCCAAGTATTTTATCGACTTTAGATTTTCAACCTCAACATAAATTTCATTGTCATCAAAGCCTTTGTACATTGCTTTATCTATCAACTCTCGCTCAGAGTAATCTTTTTGACTAAGTAGATTTAGGAAATACTTTTTTATTCTCGAATGTGACATTAAAAACCAATTAATTTTTCAAATTCTTCATAAAAAGTACTAGGAGAAAATTTTAGACTACTTTCTCTTATTGCTTGTACATCCCAACCACTTTTATTTTCAAACTTAAGCATAGCTTCAACTAAACTACTAACACTCTGTTCCTCAAAAAATACACCATTTAAATCGTCTACCAGGTATTCTAAAGCTCCACCAGCTTTGTAAGCTATTACAGGAACACCACTTGCAAAAGACTCAATAGGGGCTATACCCGCATCTTCTTTACCTGGAAATAAAAAGGCTTTAGATTTTCTGAATAGCTCAGCACACTCGTCGTTAGTAGTACGACCTAGAAACTCAACTAGGTTTCTTTTTGAGGGATTTTGCGATTCAAAATCAGCTACTATTCTTTTGAGATCGTTCATTTCTTTTGGAAAACCAGTTTGACCACTAATTTTTAAACGCCTTCCTAATTGTAAACAAGCTAAAATAGCCAGATCAATCCTTTTATGAAAACTAATACGCCCATGGCAAAAGTAAAATTCTTCAGCGTTTACTGCAGGTTCGCGTGAAAGGTTTAAAAATCTATCTATTTCAGTAGGGGGATAGATATGTATTGATTCAGTCTTGTAAACCTCCTTAATCATACTGCTTACAAACTTAGAGTTACCAACCCAAATCGCTCCAATTTGGTTCAAATAACTAACAGCCCTTAAGTCCATCCACTTTAGCCAAAAAGTAAACAGAGGGATAACAAGTCTATAAATTTTACTTAGGCTGTTATGATCTATTTCTGTGACTAATCCATGCAAAAATCGGGTAGGTGAGTGGCAGTAGTGTATGATTCGACTACAATTTTCATACCTAACATTTTTAGCACAATAAGTAGAGCTCATGACAACTACCTGATAGTTTTTAACCACTTTAGCTGACATTACTAACGGATACAGCCAAAAAAGATGTTTAAAAAATTTTAACAGTGGCTTATACCTAAACACATGTTGTAGCCAAGTAGTATGCACTCTACCTTCAGCAAAAGCTTGTGAGAGTACCTCCGAAGATTTAAATTTATCTTCAACAAATATGGATGTGTGGATGTGTGCGTAAGGATATTTCTGTAAAAACTTTTCAACCACTTTCTCTGCCCCACCAAACTGAAAGAAATAATCGTGTACTAGAGCAATTTTTTGTTCCATATTAATCTACTTATTAAGTTAAGCTTATACATTTTATAAAAGGTGGCAAACAAAAATTACCCTACTGGGCAATATTTAACATACCTGTGGCGGGACTGACCGGATTCGAACCGGCGACCTCCGCCGTGACAGGGCGGCGCTCTAACCATCTGAGCTACAATCCCAACTATTTTTTATTTATATTATACGTATTTTACGATTAATATATCTAAATTAAGGTATCTATATTTGTTTATGGTGGCGGGACCAGGACTCGAACCTGGAACCTCCTGGTTATGAGCCAGGTGAGCTGCCAATTACTCTATCCCGCGTTAGTGAAGCTGTACTTAGTGTTTATTGTTTAATTTAAGTTGTTTTGTCAAGACAACAAAACTTGACATTCTAACGATAATAAAGTTATTAGTTCTAATATACTATATTAACCTATGGCAAGAAGAAAAAGAGTACTAAAGCGACCAACTATATTACCAGACAAAACCTATGGAAGTGTCTTAATATCCAGATTGATTAATCGCTTAATGTGGGATGGTAAAAAGACTATCGCCAACAGAATAGCCATAAAAGCGATCACCGAAGCCAGTGAAGAACTACAAATAGCTCCCTTAGAGGTAATTGAGACTGCAGTAAGTAATGTACAGCCTAGAGTAGAGGTTAAAGCAATGAGGGTCGGAGGTGCTAGTTATCAGGTGCCCATGGAGCCATACCCAGCTAGATCGTTAAGATTAGGTCTAACATGGATAGTTAATTCTGCTAGAAACATAAAGGGTAAGCCAATGGATCAAAAGCTTAAGCAGATACTTATAGACTCTTATAAGGGGGAGGGTCCGGCTATCGCTAAAAGAAATTCAGTACACCAAACTGCAGCTGGAAACAAGGCTTTCGCTCACTTAGCATCTAGAATAGGTAGAAAGAGATAATTGGGAACTTAATTTAGTAATTTTTAGGCTTTTGACGAACCAATTCACACAAAGGATAGTATAGATTCCCTTCCAAAACCAGCACTTTCCACTACCGAATGTACACTTTTAGACTAGCTCATAAGTAAGCAATGACACGAATTTGGTACCCAGATTATATACGTTACAGTTAGTTTATAGTTTTGATAACCAAATCTACAATAGCCTGACTATCTATCTCTTCATATTTCAGAAGCTCTTCTGGAGTGCCACTTCTAGGCATTTTTCGAACTGATAAAGATTGTGTAGGTATCAAAATACCTTCTTCAGCTAAAGCTTCAGTAACAGCACCAAAAATACCTCCTTGTAAATAATGATCCTCTACTACAATTATTGATTTAGTATCGGCAGAGATTTGTCTAAGCATAGACTTATCCACAGGTTTTACACAATATAAATCAACTACTCTGATAGTTATTCCTTGATCTTTTAGTTGATCATAGGCTTTCAAAGACTCGTGCAATGTAATACCTGCACCAATTACTGTTACTATATCTTTTGTTGACTGCCTTAAAATCTTGCTACCACTAACCACAAATTCCTCATTATTTTCATATATAATCGGTGTTTCAGCCCTAGTAGTCCTAATATAGACATTTCCAGTTAAATTTGCTGCCTCAGAAACTATCTTCTCAGTCGAAACTGCGTCTGATGGGTAAAAAACCACCATATTAGAAATAGCGCGCATCATTGCAATATCTTCTAAAGCCATTTGAGAAGAGCCATCTACTCCGATAGAGACGCCTGCATGAGAGCCAACAAATTTTATATTAGAGCCTGAATACTGACTCATTCTTATTTGATCATAGGCTCTGCTAAAAAAGGCAGCAAAAGTAGATATAAATGGTATTTTACCTCTTCTAGCTAACCCCAAAGCAGCTCCTACCATATTTTGCTCAGCTATAAACATCTCAAAAAATCTCATGGGGAATTTATCTCTAAAAATACTGGCAAAAGTAGAGTTACTAGTCTCAGCATCTAGGGCAACCACTTCCGAGACAGTATCTCCAAGCTTAGCCAAGCTTTGACCATAGGCTTTTCTAGTGGCAATCATATCGCCTAATGAATAATTACTAGTAGGCAGTTGTTGTACATCTGAAACATGTGTTTTTACCCATCTTATATTGTTTGGGTGGCTTACTTCACCTATTAAATTAGTGTCCACATCACCCAGCTCGGCTATAGCCTGCTCGTATTTATCCTGACTTAAGGCTTTTCCATGCCAATTATCTTTATCCTCAAGAAAACTAATCCCACTACCTTTCAGGGTTTTTGCTATTATCATTTTAGGCTTGTCTGTAGTTGATTCTAAAATTGAAACTAGTACATTTCCAATTGCTTCAAAATTATGACCATCAACAACATATGATTCCCAATCAAAAGACTCACATTTAAGCTTATAGTTATCAAGATTCCAGCCGTCAATAGTTTGACCACGTTGACCCAGTCTATTCACATCGATAATTCCAATTAAATTATTTAGTTTGTAGTGACTAGCTATATGCATAGATTCCCAAACCGACCCTTCAGCAACCTCACTATCCCCTAAAAGTACATAAGTATTGTAATCTAAACTTTCATGCTTGGCATTCAGAGCCATACCCAATCCGATAGCAAGTCCTTGTCCTAAAGAGCCAGTTGCAGCTTCTGTAAACGGGAATTCCATAGTAGGGTGACCCTCTAGCTGACTCCCAAATTTTCTAAGAGTCACTAGCTCTTCTTGACTAAGCATTCCAGCTGCTGAGTAAAGAGAATAAAGTAAAGGCGCAGCGTGACCCTTACTAAAAATAAGTCGGTCATTATTTTCATAATTTGGATCATCAAGTTGAGTCCTAAAATACCCTCCAAACATTAAAACAGTCATTATATCTGCTGCTGATAAAGACGAAGTAGGATGACCAGAACCAGCTACTGTTGTGGATTTCAAAATATTGTAACGAATTAGCTTGGCTATTTCTTTAAGGTTGTTTTCAGGCATTATTATGAGTTTTAGTTTCTAAATTATAATTAGTCATTTATACAATACGGCATTTCGTCAAATTGATTCTATAAAATAGTTACTTTGTAGAAATCCTTTACTTCAAAAACTACGAAAGTTTCTCAAATTAGCTATGGCTAGACTCCAGCTATGAAAATGAGGTGAAAATGTTTCTATATAGTCGAAAATAAATTTTTTGCTTTAGATGAATAATTATGCTATAATTAATGCATTACTATTCTTATTTCATCATAAGGACAAGACTTATTATGTACAATACACACGAAAATATCCATAATCGTAAAAGATTAGAAAAAAATGAAAACTTTATAGCTGATGTCAGATCTGAAAATGAGATAAGTAGTGTTGAAGGAGGGCTAAACACGCACTTTAAAAGATACAAATTTGCTGGTGAAGATTTCACACTATCCTTATTCGAAAGAGCTGATAAAAAGTTTTTCGAATTGAATAATGATTTTAAGGGTGAACAGAGAATTTGTATCAGAGGTTTTGTACCTTTAGATTCATCACTAAATATTAATGATGTACTAAACACTGCACTTTTTAGAGGATACAAGATAGATTATTTTTTCAGGTCACCGTATATAGATGACAAAAATGTTCATCGTGATGGTTTTGTACTTCTTGTATCTAAGAATGGACCTAAAAGATCAAAACTCTCGGAAAAAGATTCAAAAAGGGAAGTGACTGCTGATAAGCTAAAAAGAGTTAGAAGAGAAGCGGAAATAAATTATTCTCTACCTGATGGTATGACTTGTGTTGGGCTAAATACTGAAAGTAAGCTAACTTTTCCACAAATAAAGCAGCTTACCAAACAATGGAAGGAAACATTTAATCCTGGTTACAATTTTAAAAAAGTTCTTGATATAGTAAATGATGAAAATGTACCCAAAGCATTTATTTTAAACAAAGAAGGGGAACTAATTGCTGGTGCAATGGCTGAAATTGATAGCTATGGAAACTTTGAGATAACTGAACTATTCTCTAAAAGCAAGGAGTTTAGTATAATACCTAAGTATTTAATACACAGTTTAACAAATTATATTAAAACCAATTATCCTAGAAATCGAATATACATGGAAGCAAACACTTCTTCGTCAATGCCTTTGATAGGTGCAAAACTAGGTTTTACAGATCCAGTAAGCGTAACAGGAAATTATGAAGAAAACATAATTGATAATCAGTTTAGCAGTATTGAGAACGGAAAAATTGAGTCTAATGTGATAATAAAGAATAAAGATGAAGAATTATTCAAAAATTTTCTTTTTCTACAGCAAGAAATAAATTCTAAAACATTTGCACCTTCAAAAATTAACAAAACACCAGATACTACTTAGAAGATATACGGCAGCTCATTAAGGCTTGCGCATTATCTTTTGAACTAACTACATAGTCTACGTCTAAGCCTATAGAGTTAAGATTACTTATCATATCTTTCAACATATGGTGGTTATGCCTCCAAAGAATAATTCTCTCTTTTTTGTTGATTGTAATGACTTTATGAATTTTCTCGCTCAAAAACTCTATCTCTGTCTCATGAATAGGTTTTATTGAAATGATTCGAGATTTTGATATGTCATCATATATATACTCCGGCTCGTACATATCGCTACTTAAACCAAGCAACTCTGGTATCCAAGTACCTTGGTTTGGAATCTTAGCTTCTTCAGATTTACTTTCCTGAGTCCAAAAATCAAAATACGTTTTTGAATTCATTGACATTAGACTCTGCATTAGAATTAATTTGTCATTTTTACCTAAAGACTCCTTTATATTAAGTAAAGTTTTATCGAACTCTCTCTGGTTTTCTAAGGTTGTTTCAAGAAACAAAACAACATTTTTTATAGTTTTTTCAGTATCTAAACTATTGGTTAAATAAAAAAGTGTTTCATGTAACGATTGCTTATTTATGTCAACTAACTGAGTAGAAAAATCAACACTTTTACCAAACCAAAGTTTGAAGTTATCCTCTAATAAGCTTAACATTTTTTGACTGATATCTACCCCAATATAATTACTTAATCTGTCATTTGATGTTAAATACTCAATAAAACTTTTCAATGTTCTACCATCACCAGTCCCTATATCAATTAGGTTAATTTTTTCACTCTGGTTAAGTCTACCTATTAGAAATGGAATACTAGTGCTTAATAATTCAATGGTATTAGTTACTGTATTAACTAAATTTTCATTAATTGAACGATCTACATATTTAGACCAAATGCAGGCACCATTGTCAAAGTACGTATACTTGTGCGGTATTTCCTTATATGTCTCCAAGCTAGAAATAATTTCAGATACTTGACTGTCGTTAAAAATTTTAAAGAAAGAATCACTAACTCTAAGCTTTTTTAAATGGGTAGTCGGTCTATATTTTTCTCCAATCTCTTTTAATCTATGGAGTTCGGCATCATTGTGTTGATTGTCAATAATCCTGACCTTATTCCCATTATTTATAGTTAATAGATTATTCTTGTTTTCTTTAGTGGCTTTAATCCACATAGTTACAGTCGAACTAGAAACATTATATTTTTTTGCTACTTCTGACAAATTTTTATAGGTCCTCATACTCTACTATTTATAAAAGCTTGATTAGTTCAAAGTATGAAGTTTTAAGTACATATTGTCAAAATAGTTAATAGACCTTACAGCTGAATTCAAAGTATAATTTGTTTAATTCTTAAATTTCAAAAATTTAATAAAAATTAAAATTTGGCTGATTAGTACCACTCGGCTGAAACTATTACTAGTCTTACACCTATGACCTATAGACAATATCTTAAATTAGTAACTAGCAAGCTAATTACATCAAATCAATATTGATAAGTACCTGGTAGTCTTCCAGGAGCCTTTAGTAGTATTACTACTACAACGAGAACTTATCTTAAGAACAGCTTCCCACTTAGATGCTTTCAGCGGTTATCTAAACTAAGCGTAGCTACTGGACAATGCTCTTGGCAGAACAGCCCATACACCAGAGGCTCATGGATCTCGGTCCTCTCGTACTAGAGATCCGCTCTTTCAATTCTCGCACGCCCACACCAGATAGAGACCAAACTGTCTCACGACGTTTTGAACCCAGCTCGCGTGCCTCTTTAATTGGCGAACAGACAAACCCTTGGGAGCTACTTCACCCCCAGGAAGAGACGAGCCGACATCGAGGTGCCAAACCCTGCCGTCGCTGTGAACGCTTGGGCAAGATCAGCCTGTTATCCCTAGAGTAACTTTTATCCGTTGGTCTTTGCGCCATCCACTCAGGCGCATCGGTTCACTAAACTCTGCTTTCGCATCTGCGTGACTTGTAGGTCTTGCAGTCAAGCTGGCTTTTGCTTTTGTACTTTGAGGTCTGATTTCCATCCAGACTAAGCCAACCTTTAGACGCCTCCGTTACTATTTAGGAGGCAACCGCCCCAGTTAAACTACCCGGCAGCCGCTGTCTTCGAATTAGTTAAATTCAAATTAGTTATTCAACAACACAAGGCTGGTATCTCACCGATGACTCCGTTAGACCAAAGTCTAAGTTTCAAAGTCTCCCAGCTATCCTGAGCAAATGAAATTGAATAACAACAACAACCTATAGTAAAGCTTCATAGGGTCTTTTCGTCTTGGTGCGGGTAGAGAGCATCTTCACTCCCTGTGTAAGTTCACTGGGTTAATTGTTGGGACAGTTCTCAACTTGTTATGCCATTCGTGCGGGACACTACTTATGTGCCAAGGAATTTCGCTACCATAGGACAGTTATAGTTACTGCCGGCGTTCATCGGGGCTTAATCAAGAAGCTTGCGCCGCTTGAGTTGACCTTCCGACACTGGCCAGGCATCAGCCCGTATACATCCTCTTTTGGAGTTAGCACGGACCTATGTTTTTGTTAAACAGTCAGTCGAGAGTCTTTCGTTGCAGCCCTTGCGGGCAGGTCTTATCCCTAAGTTACGACCGATTTTTTGCCGAGTTCCCTAACATATTATTCACCCATTCACCTTAGGATTCTCTCCTCGTCTACCTTTGTCGGCTTGCGGTACGGACAGATATAGATTAAGCTTAGAAGCTTTTCTTGGCAACTTAGTTCAGTCTAATTTGTAATTGCTTACATTCTAGCGTCTCTCAATAGAGCAGTATTTCCTATTAAAGGACACTTACTGGGTACATACATTTGTTACATACTTGCTATCTAAAGAAACTAACGGCAATAGCCAAAAACCGCTAAACTTACCAAACTGCGTCCCTCCATCGCATCTATACCTGGTCACGGAATATTAACCGTGTGTCCATCAGTCTGCACCGTTAGATACAGACCTAAGGCCCGACTTACCCTACGACGAAAATCGTGGCGTAGGAAACCTTAGACTTTCGGTGGCAAAGTTTTTCACTTTGCATCATTTGTTACTTATTCTGACATTCTCACTTCTAAACGCTCCACACTAAGTTACCTCTTATGCTTCAACGCATTTAGAACGCTCGCTTACCAATGTATTGCTACATTTTGTGTTTTCGGCACCTAGCTTGAGTCCCGTATATTGTCGGCGCAGGATCACTTGACCAGTGAGCTGTTACGCTTTCTTTAAAGGATGGCTGCTTCTAAGCCAACCTCCTGGTTGTATCAGTAATCCCACCTCCTTTGCACTATAGCTAGGATTTAGGGGCCTTAAACGACAATCTGGGCTGTTTCCCTTTCGGCAATGAAACTTAGATCCCACTGCCTAACTCCCGAACATACAACTAAGGAATTTGGAGTTTGTTATTGATGGGTACCTTGCGGCCCCAAGCAATTTCAGTGCTCTACCTCCCTAGCGCTAATTTCGAGGCTAGCCCTAAAGCTATTTCAGCGAGAACCAGCTATCACCCAGTTCGATTGGAATTTCTCCTCTACCCACAAGTCATCCCAAAGATTTGCAGCTCTTACGGGTTCGGTCCTCCTCTTAGTTTTACCTAAGACTCAACCTGCTCATGGGTAGCTCACTGGGTTTCGGGTCTAGTGCATACGACTAATTCGGGCAGTTAACCCTCGCTTTCACTTGCGGCTACAGTCACCTGCGACTTTAACCTTGCCATATACAGCTAACTCGTCAGATCATTCTTCAATAGGCACGTGGTTAAGGATATAATCCTCTTCCACTCCTTGTAAGTATATAGTTTCAGGATCTCTTTCATTCCCCTACCCGGGGTTCTTTTCACCTTTCCCTCACGGTACTAGTTCACTATCGGTGAGTAAATGTATTTAGCCTTTCCGCGTAGTCACGGAAGATTCCAACAAGGCTTCTCGGTGCCCTTGTTGTACTTGGGAAACTTATCAAAAGGTAGTATATTTATTTTACATACAGGGCTTTCACCTTTATTGCTTGTCTTTCCATACAATTTTGCTGTAAATATACTTTGTCGACCTTTTCCAAAATAGTAAGATTTTGACACAAGCTCCCACAACCCTCTAAGTGCTTATACCTCATACTAGGGTGCAACTCTCAATTAAAAACTCCGAAGAGATTTCTTTATCCAGCTACAAAGCTAACTTAAGTTTTTGGCATAATCCCCGTTCGCTCGCCACTACTAAGGGAATCAACAATGTCTGTTTCTTTTCCTCTGCTTACTGAGATGTTTCACTTCAGCAGGTTCCCGATTTACTGATTACTACATCAGTTCATATTAGACATTACTCTAATTGGGTTTCCCCATTCGGATATCTAGGACTCGTAGCGGTTACACACACCTGATCCTAGCTTGTCGCAGTGTATCACGTCCTTCATCGGCATTTACTCCCAAGGCATCCTCTATATACTCTTATCGTTTTAATTTTTAGTAAATTTTTGTAAATTATGAACTTACACAACACCCTTTATATTTTAAATGTGTCGTGCATTATATTTGAATCCAGCTGTAAATCTACTACTTTCTTCTAATATCTGTAGCATTTCAAATAAATACATAGTTAGGCTCTCTTGTCAAGAGGTAGTGATGATATTGAGTATTTACTAACAGACTTATTCTGCTAAATTCTTTATGCGTAATTTGACTAGCATAATCTACCTAAACCCCATAGACATTTCTAGCTCAGACTCTACAGCTTTTAGCTCTAGATTTTCGACCTTATTAGTTATGAAGAGGTTGATTATAGAGTCAAGTAATTCTACATCACAACCCTCTTGATAGTATTTTAGTATTAGCTTATTTAACTGAGCGAACTTCAAGTAATCTGAGTATTTGTACATTCTTACTAAAGTTTTAGTTTCTACTATTTCTTTCAAAATCCAGTTCTTTTTGGTTTTTATAGCATCAATTAGAATCAAATTAGAGCTATTAAGAAGATGTTTATATTTATACTCAGAAATACGCACTGGGAGCTTTATTGCGTCAAAATGAAAACTGCTTAGGTATTTTAAATAACTAAAACCTAACACTTCATCAGTATAAACAGATAAAGGTAAAATCCAGATTGATTTAGCTTCCATAATGCTTGCTACAAAAAAATTTATATGGTATCATTTATGATGTAATCTATGTTCACACGAGTTTTCTCAAAAAAATATTGGATTGTATTAGTAACTCTTACTACGAGCATAGCCGCTGTATCTGTATTCTCTTACTTATTAGTAGCTAGCAGTCAACAGAAAAACCAAGCTTTTGCTAACAGCTATACTAGAGAACAAATTATAACTGCTGTAAATAGTCGAAGGATCGACTCTAACTTAAAACCTTTAATTCAAAACTCTAAACTAAATAGATCAGCGCAAGCTAAATCAGACGATATGATAAATTCTAACCCAAGCTATTTTTCTCATATCAGCCCAACAAACAAAAAATGGTCAGATTTTATTATTGAAAGTGGCTATGACTATAAGACAGCGGGAGAAAATTTAGCAAATGGGTATGACTCAGTGAATATAATGGTTGACTCTTGGATGCAATCACCATCACATAAAGAAAACATACTAAATAGTGGAGTAGAAGACACTGGAGTAGGGATATCTTATGGTAAACTAGATCAAAAACCTACTATATTTGTTACTCAGCACTTTGGTAATCTTAACTAAGTCACGATTTTTGGCGAGTAATCAGAATCTTCAAGTGTTTTTAAACTTAGAACCATGTCTAAAAGATCGCCAGCTAAGCGTATATTAACACCTCTTCTACCAACAGCTAGTGAAGCAACGTCAGGATAACAGTAAACATCTGCTGTCTTTCTATCTTCTGATATCTCTACACGTTCTATTTCTGCAGGCTCTAAAGCGTCCGTTATCATTAATTCTAAGTCGTCAGGTCGATTCTCAATGATATCAATTTTTTCTTGCAAAGTGGTCGTGATTTCGCGCATCACGTTCATAATTCGAACATTTTTCCTACCTAAGATTGTACCCACAGGATCTACGCTTTCATCTTCATTAGCAGAAACTAAAATCTTACTTCTACTACCAGGTTCTCTAACAATCTTATCAATAGTGACTATACCTGCCTCTACCTCAGGAATCTCATTAGCTATGATAGCCTTAATAAAATCAATATGTGATCTTGACAGCACAATGCGAGAATTCCCGTGAGCGTCCTCAGTTATATCTAAAATAATTGCTTTAACAACTTGACCAGGCTTGAATTTATCTATTGGTAATAGATTTTCTCGGCTAATAAAACCAGTAGTTTGAGCTAACTTCACTGAATAACCCCCTTTCTTATAAAAATCTACCTCGACACTAACTACCTCTCCAATCTTATCTTTGAATTGCTGCAGTACTTTAGTATGCCTGGCACTATTAATTGATTGAAACATCACTTGCCTAGCAACCTGCGCAGCAATTCTACCAAATTCAATTTCTTGATCAATAACAACTTCACTTCTTAATACGTCACCTACTTGCGCACTAGGATCTGTGAGCTTGGCGTCAATTAAGTTAATCTCTCTACCAGGGTTTAGCAGTTCTTCAACTACAGTAATAGTTTCATATACAGAATATTTGCCTGAAATATCGTTAAACTTAGCCTCGTATGCTTTTTCTTTATCACCAAGCTCTTTTCTATAGGCACTAGCAATAGCAACTTCAATCGCCTTAATAACTTCTTCAGCTTCTAGCCCTCGTTCTATACAAATTAGCTCAATTTGCTGTTTTAAATCATCTGAATTTAGAGACATATAATAAATTTAATATTGTTAGAGTAAAAAAGCTCCGCGGGTGAGCGAAACTATCTATGCTAGTAACAGAGCATAATTTACTCACTTTTGTCAATTTACTAGTTATTGCTATCTAGCTGGTAAATACCCTAACGGATCTACACGAACTCCATTTACTTGTACTTCGAAGTGCAGATGAATTCCTGTTGAATAACCAGTGCGACCCATTTTACCTATCTGCTCTCCTTGACCAACTAACTGACCAGTGGATACGTAGACATGGCTCAAGTGAGCATATATAGTTACTAGACCATTACCATGATCAACTCTAACAAAATTACCATAACCGCCAGCTTCATAACCTACTCTGACAACACCTTTCTGCACAGACTTGACCGGTGGAGCTGAAAAGTTAGCTATATCACAGCCACGGTGTATCCTAGAAAAGCATCTACTAATACTTCCAGTTGTAGGCCATATAAAGCCACTCCTAACAGTTTTATTACCTGAACTTGGTAGGCTCTCAGAGGGTGCTTTATAGGTAATAGATCTTGCAGCTAAATTCTTATTTCTTCTACTTCGAGCAATTGCCTGCTTTTGCGATTCCAGCAATTTGTTTCCTTGATCTATTTTGGCAAAATCAGATGTAGGTATCAAAACTAACGCTTCTTTATTAAAACCTGAAGTTTCAGTGTTGAAAATACTGATATTTTGTTCTTTGATTTTTTCTGCTGGAACAGAGTAAATTTTCTCTAACTTTTGAACAGTAGTATCATCCTGAGCATTAAAAATGTACCCATCAACCCAAGGAATATATATTTTTTGACCCACTTCTAATTCTTCTTTAACATCGTTATTTAACTTTATAGTTTCAGGATTTAGACCAAATCTATAGGCTACTTGTTGAAGACTATCACCATCTTGTACTTGGTACTTTGTTATTGCTTGAATTTGAGGTACGTCACTACTTACATATGGTGTAGCTAAAGCTGTCACTTTAGTATTACCGTCTATAAGAGGTAAATTTGACGATAGACTGTAGTTATCAATGAACTTAGATAGAAAGCTATTGGGAGTATTCGACAAATTACTAAAGGCAGCACTATAATTCAAAAAACCAATAACAAAAAATACAACCCATGCTAAGTAAAACTTCTTGCTTACTTCTAGAACCAAACTCATTAGCCTCAGGGCTTTTTTTACCAAACTCTTGATGTCTAGCCTTACCTCCAACCACCATAGCTCGCGACCTTGAGAAGTTGAAAAAACTCTTATCAAATTCGCTAGCTTATTTTGGATACCACTATATCTTTCAGGTAGTAGTAAAACTTGACCATAGGCTGATACGATAGCGGTGTAAGCTTGGTAAACAGTATTATGTATAACAGTATTCAAAAAGCTTAGTAGGCACACCAGAAAAGTTCTACTTAAGACTACCAAGTTAGTTAAACCTTCCCAGGAGGTGACTATAACATTAGTAAGCTCTTTGGAAGACAGGTAGATAGGTAGTATATCTCCAAAAAGCGATACCGCCCTACTCACAGAGTTAGAGTCTATCAAGATAAAGTTAGGTTGATACAAGTAGCCTGATGCTTTAGTACTTGTTTTCAACAGATTTTTTCCGAATTCTAAATTATTATATTTAGCTGTAGGATTTGAGATGAACTCAAAAGACATATCTAGTTTGTTAAGCTAATAGCTGAACTTAATACTCAGCAAATTCTATTTAATGTTGAATAAGTTGTCAAACTACAACCAGCTTTGCTGCCACATTCGTATCTGCTGGTGATTACCAGACAAGAGTATATCGGGCACTTTCCACCCTTTCCAATCATATGGACGTGTATATTGAGGATGTTCTATTTTTGGCATAATGCTTTTTACCCAGTAAGAGTTATCAAATAAATTCCGGTCTCTCTCATGGTACTTGTCCGAAATTTTTGAAAATGAATCGTTATGGATTACACTCGGCTTCGTAACAAACCCAGGTAAAAGTCGCGAAACAGCTTCAACTAACGACATGGCTGCCACCTCGCCACCATTTAACACATAGTCACCTATTGATAATTCTAAATCTACACAATTACTCAACCTCGCATCAAACCCTTCATACCTTCCACATAAAATATTCAGCTCTTTAAAACCACTCAGCCATTTAGAAGTACTTTGATTGAAGGGAAAACCTCTCGGCGTTAACATTATAGTAGCTTTCTCTACCTTATTATTAGCTAAACATTTACTATAAAACAATGAATTATTAGGTAAGTAGCTAACATTGGCTTGAGATTCATTTTCAAACATTGTAGACACTGCTTCGTAGTGACTTAAGGCATCAAACACAGGATCTGCCTTTAAAACCATACCTGCACCGCCTCCATAAGGTCTATCATCGACTTGACGATAATTTCCAACTCCATAATCTTCTCTCCAATTACAGAAATCAAAGTTAATAATATTTTCACTTATTGCTCGAGCGATCAAGCTATGTTTTATAAAGGATTCAAAGATGCCAGGGTGTAAAGTAAATATTCTATATAGCACTAGACAACAAATTTAAAGATAATCACAATTTTGCCTAGGCAAAGCAAAGCTGTCAAAATATGATTTTACTAAGCAGTGACCATGCAGGTTTTGACTTAAAAGAAGCGCTGAAAGGGGAACTCAAAAAACAGAAACTAAAATTTGTGGATCTATCACCCCTTAGAGAAGATAATGATGATTATCCAGATGTTGCCAAAATTCTCGCCAAAAACATTAAGACGTCAGACTATGGCATAGCTTTATGCGGCACTGGTCAAGGAGTCTGTATAGCTTTAAACAGGTTTCCTAATGTCAGAGCGGTTGCAACTACTGAGGTATCTATTCTAAAATTAAGTCGTAGTCATAATGACACTAATGTGCTTTGTTTACCAGGACGGTTTATCACAGCTAGTAAAGCTATTGAATTAATCCTAACTTTTCTTAATACAGAATTTAGTAAAGCTCCAAGACATATTAGAAGATTGCAAAAAATTAGTTAGCTTGACAAGCATAGTTATAAAATGGTTATTCTTAGTAGAGGCGCTATCGTCTATCGGCTAGGACGCAGGATTCTCATTCCTGTAAGCGGGGTTCGATTCCCCGTAGCGCTACCAACTTATATTAGGTTTAGTATAAGTAACACATATTCAAGAGTTTTGTATGATTTATCTTAATGCCACGACTTTGAAAGTAGATTTAATAAGAACCTTAGAGAATGAAGCTGATAAAGCAGATAATCTATACCTAATAATCGACTCATTACCAACTTTTTTAAACACCCCAATTGCTTTCACAGTATTCAATTATCAGATTAGTAGGTACCCTAGAAAAGTTTACTGGTGGAGCTACAATCCTAGTCTGTTAGAGTTTCTTAAAGGTTGTACCGCCAACGTCTCTAAACCTGATTCTGCTAGTTATATTCAAGCAAACAAAAATAAGATAATACCCTATAATTCACTTTCTCCAGTAGCCTATGATAAGCAAAATGAGTCTGAGAACACGCTGTCTGCCAAAGACATAATGAGTGAGAATAAATACCAACCTCTAAATCTAATCCACGATCATAATTACGTACATAACCCGGAAGAAACTTACTCCGAAGAAAAACAGGATTCATTGCCCGAAACTCAACTTGCTATAGATGAATCCCAAAACTTTGATACTTGGATACAGAAAATTGAAGCCACAAAGAATGCTCTCTCGAGCTTAAAGATCAGCGATGCTACAGAAAATAAAGTAGTTTATAACAACAGAAGTTCTGCTAAGTTGTTTAGAATACTCACCCTATCTCTTATTTTAAGCCTGTCCTTTGCTTTAAGTATTGTTTTACTACCTGCAAAAGTATACACAATTGAGCTAGGCGCAGCAACCGAAGAAAGTAGTTCAAAACTTGAATTAGATATAAACGAATTTACCAAATCAACACATGTATTATCTGCGAATGCTGAAATCAAGCCACGAGGTACTAAAGAAGTTCCGACTGACCTCTCTATCGGTAAAGTAAGCCTATTCAATGATGGAAATAGACCAGTAAACTTAGATAATGGACTCTTTAGACTTGTGATTGATGAGAAGTATTACCAAGTCTTACCAGACTCAACTATACCCAAATCTTTTGCAATACCTCCCAAGACAGAAAGAGATGAGGATCTGAACTTTAGAATTCAAGCCCTAAACCCTGGAGATGAATACAATCTACCTGCAGATACGCGTTTTGATATAGTTAATTTGCAAGGAACTGGACGAAAAGTCTGCTCAGGATGCTACGCAATCAGTACGACGGAAATTAAAAATTCTACTTTGAGTGGTGAGAATATTGTAACTGAGTATGACCAGTCATTTATAACCCAAAGCGTAGAAGCTAAACTTGCCCAACAAAGATCAAGCTTAATCAAAGATATACAAAAGGCTGAAGTTTTTACTGATGAAAATTGGTACAAGCATACTGAATCAAAATACAACTTTAGTCATTCCTTAAATGAATCAACTGAGCTGCTGACCCTCGAAGCAGGTGTAACTACAAACATATATTACCTTACAAGAGTCCAGATCGAAGAGCAGCTAAAATCTACGAATCAAGAGATTAATTCCTTTGGTGAGATATTTATTACCGAAATTGAGAATAACCCTCGTAATTCAGATTTAATAAAAGTCACTATCTTTTTTACATACGAAACTGAAAACACATGTTTAGATAAACAAAAGTTTGTTTCTGAGTTATCTAAAGATAGTTTTGAAGAAGCCAAAAAGCAAATTTTGATTGATTGTCCCGAAGTTCTAAATATTGAAAGGAAAGATATTGGTCTTAATGTTCCTGGAGTTCCACAGAGGATTGACTTGAATGTCACTTCAAGCTAGCTTGTTTAAAGTGTAATAATATATGAAAGATATTGATCATAACGATTGTAGGCAGCTTATTGAGGATGTGGAATTATTTTTGAATGAAGAGGATAATGAAATTAAATCTATTAAAGAGCAGTCTACAGATCTTGAAAAGCAGCTTGCAGACCCTGATATCTGGAGCCGACCAACTAAAGCAGGGCAACTAAATAAAGAACTAACTGCCTATAAATTAAGATTGAGTAGATTTGAAGACCTAAGCTTGGGCATAAATAACTTGAAGGCTGCTCTGGAGCTTGATGATAAAAACGAGGAGGAATCCATCTACTTTCGATTACACAAGAATTTTAAAGACTTACAAAATGAGCAGTTTTTAAATGGTAAGTTTGATAAGCAAGATGCTCAACTTTCTATACATGCCGGTGCAGGAGGAATCGATGCTCAAGACTGGGCAGCTATGCTGTGTGCGATGTACCAAAGCTTTAGCACCAAACAAGATTGGAACTGGGAGATTGTACATATTTCAGCAGGTGAAGAAGGTGGTCTCAAATCAGCTACTCTAAACATAAGAGGTATAAACACTTACGGTTATTTAAAGGAGGAGGCAGGAGTGCACAGGCTGGTGAGAATATCCCCTTTCAATTCTGGAAAAACCAGAGAAACTTCCTTTGCACTAGTAGAAGTGTTGCCAATGAGTGTGCACGATTCGGTTAAAATTGCAGAAATTCAAGAAAAAGATCTAAAATGGGAATATTCCATGTCTTCGGGTAAAGGTGGGCAAAGTGTCAATACTACTTATTCAGCAGTCAGACTAGTTCACCTACCTACTGGCTTAAGCGTAACCTGTCAAAATGAAAGAAGTCAGCTACAAAACAAACACCAAGCGCTTAAGTACTTGAAAAATAAACTAGCTGTACTTGAAATTAAAAAAAACCAAGAACTACAGAATGAAATCAAAGGTCACTTTGTCTCTGCTCAGTGGGGAAGTCAGATAAGAAGCTATACCCTTCACCCATATAAACTACTTAAGGATCATCGAAGTGGTTTTGAGTCTAGCGACGTTGAAAAAATTTTGGAAGAAGGTGATCTGTTACCTGTTATATGGTCGGTAAAAACACATTAGTTTTGACATCACAAATAGAATAAACTACAATGGTAGGGTAAAACAAAAATAAAATATGTATAACAGTAAATTAGTCTGGTTTAATAAATTGCTTGCCAGTGTTTGGCTAGTTTCAGTTTTATTTCTTACTCTTGGTGTTAACTATGCCTTTGCTTCGGACATGAGGAATTTGCAAGGAAAATTAGGTCTTTTACGTAGACCCATCGCCTCAGCTGTTGAGTGGAAAATAGATAGATATATTGATTCCCTATTTAGTCCAGTTCAAGCTAATGCTCAATTTGGAGGTGTAGTGACCTGCGTTAACTGTGCTACAGAAGCTGGTATGATAGCAGAAAGGCTTGAGGTAACTTTACTAAGAAGTCTTTTAACAGCTTTTGTCAGAACAATTTTAAACTTTATTCAAGACACTGTTCTTACCATAATAAGGCAGCTGACAAGCGCCCAAGATCAGTTCAATTTTCTTAGATCAATAGGTCAATATGCTGAACAAGCTGTGCTTCTAGCTTCAAAACAAGCTTATAATTGTGCTAATAATTCAATAACTAATTGGACCTACAACTTGTTTGGAGACACTCCACCTGACACAGCTCAAGATAACTGCAAATTTGGAGTAGTTAATGTTGAAAATCCAAATGAAAATGATGTCATTGCTGCAACCCAAGATGTAATAGATCAGTGTGTTGCACTTGCCTATTCAGCTACTCTTCCGATAGGATGTACTGATACTGAAATCAAACAGCTACAATCGCAATCAGAAGAAGTTTTGAAAGAAAAGCTGCTAAACGAGTGTACTGAAGGTTATACACCTCCCTTGTTTGAGGAGTTAAGTGGAGCTTATAGTTGTGGAGGATATATAAATGAAGGAATATCTAGGTTTCAGCAAGAAAGTCTGACTAGATCTGAAGAAGTCGGTCAGGCTGTAAGCCGAAGCTTAGATAGCTTTAATCAATCGATTGGTGATGACGCAGCTTTCATTACTACTGACGCACCAGGATTAACCACAATAAGTGATAATTCTGCGGAAACCTCAGAGTTTATTGCAAGTCCAGTATATTATCCTACCAGCTTGGATATCTTTGACCCAAATACTAACTCGCTCAACGAAGTTAGAGTAGGTTTTGCTAAAGACCCTAAAGCTGACGAGCTAATTAACGACTACACAATAGCTGGAATAAACTCTAAACCTGAACCTAGTGGTGAACCTGATAAAAGTATTATAAATACTATACAAGACTCCTTTAAAGGTTTTCTAGACCAGTTGTTAAATAAATTACAGGAAATGTTGTTCTCATTTTTAAATAATCTTATTGCTAAATTAGATGTGGCTACAGGCGGAAGCGGAATATTTTCTAGCTTACTTTCTGATATAACTGGATCAGTAAAAACATATGCGAAAAGCAAAGTGGATAGTTTGTATAGAGATATTACCGAGCAGAGACAGGCACTTGTAGACGACCTAGGTCAAAGAAAAGAAGTAATTACCTACGACGATAATGTAACTTTTGTACCTTAGTATGAGCAATTTGTTTCAGAATAAAAAGATGTTAATTATAGTACTAGTAGTAGTATCTCTGCTTCTTGGTCTGATATTTTTACTATTACAACCTAGACAACCTCAACAAGTTGTTACAAGCGATGAACCAGTAACTCTCACTTGGTGGAAGCTGTTTTATGGTAACAGCGTATACTCAGATATTATCAATGATTTTAAAAAAACCCCTGGCAATAGCAATGTTACAATTAATGTTGTGACTAGAGATTATACCAACCCTAGCTCTTACTATCAAGGTTTAATTTCTGACATTGCTGCTGGGGCTGGACCTGATATATTTACAATCCGCAATGACGACTTACCCGCATACCAAAAATTCATGACCCCAATAGATAATTTTGAAGGTGCCAAACTAGCCAATTATAAAGATGATTTTGTTTCTTTAGCTGTCAGAGATACAATGGTAAAAGATAAAGTATATGCTGTAACTAGTTATGTGGACAATTTACAATTATACTACAACACAGATATACTATCACAAGCAGAACTAGCTTTACCAGCAACTACTTGGCGGGAATTAGATAATCAGCTACCCTTACTTAATAAACGCGACATTACCGGTACTGATTTTCGACAAAGCGCTATATCCTTTGGTACTGGTTTTGATGTTAGAGAGAGCGGCGGAAATATTAACAGATTTCAAGATATTATACCAGCTTTGATGTTTCAAAATGGTGCTCAACTATATGATTATCAGAAAAATACTAGTATTTTTGGTAAGGTAGACGGAGTCGATAAAAACAACCCTAGTTATGATGCTTTGAGGTTTTTTCATGACTTTGCCGACCCCTCCACTAGTAGATATAGTTGGAATAGCGGACAAAGTAATAATATTGATGAGTTTGCCGAAGGAAGGTTAGCTTACATAGTCCATTATAGCTACTTGAAAGATGTTCTAGCTCAAAAAAATTCTCGTCTAGATTATAAGATAGCACCTATACCTCAAGTTGATCTTGCTCGAAAAAAGACTTACGGATTCTTTTTCATGGATGGTCTGAATAGGAAATTAAGAAATGATGTAAACAACTTTCCAGCTGATAGCTCAAAATTGAGAAAACTACAAGCTGCTTCAGACTTTTTAGAATTTCTTTCACAGAGAAGCGCTCAAAGTGCTTTTGCGTCAGCTACTAGACTACCTTCTGCTCATAAAGAAGTTATTGATGATCAACTATCCAGAGATGATAACATTAGAGTCTTTGCCGCTGGAAGTTTATACGCTGACAATTATTACAAACCAGATGTAAACAGGATGGAAAAGCTATGGGGTCAGATTTTGTACAGAACAATTTACGAAAATCAGCCTTTATCAGATAGCCTGCAACAGGGAATCTCTGAGTATGAGAGAATGCTTAGTTTAGAACCTCAGCTTAGGGGTTAATTGCGCAAGACTATGAGTGAAATATAGCACTTCGATGGTTAAGATTTAGACTACAACGAAAGTACCTAAAGCTCTTATAAGGTTAAACAGAAGACAAAAATTCTCTATTTCTTTGAGTAAATTTTGTAATTGCCTTACTCTTTTTCCAAAGCATCTCGAACTGAGTTTTGAGTAGTTCCACAAACTCCTGGCTAACTATACTAAAACCAAAACTTTCCGACTTAGAAGAAATAAATACTACCTTATCTCCATATATCCAGTAGCCCATATTAAAATCAACGTTTTTTGGGGCAATTCTAATCTCTCTCATAAACTCAGCACCTATTCCTAGATATGGGTACTTATCGACATCTACAGCTTGGTTTTTTGACCAAATAGCTCTTGTATATAAGCTGTTTTTAATTCTCATTTTATTTAAGTAGCTAAAAAATTCTGGGGACAGAATATCCAGCATATTGTGAATTGGCCATAAAGCCAGTGTTTCAAGTTCACGATAGAAAATCATATCTCTTAACGCTTCTCGAAGCTCTACTTCTCCCTGAAAAACTTCAAAAGAGGGTGTAAAATACTTTGTTTTATTTTGTGCTAAAAGTTTTGGTAAAATATTTAAATAATCAAATTCTAGGCTGCTTAAGTTCTGCTGCCTTTCTTTGATTAGTAATTTAATTCTCTCAGGAGATTCAGCACAAAAATATCTAACTGACCTACTATGACCACTAGAAATTTCATGAACTAGCCCATATTTTTTTAGCCTTTTCAAATAATTATAAGTTGTAGAACGATTAATTTTCAATTCTGCAGAAATTTGAGACGCTCTAAGCTTGATTTTTTGACTTAGCTTTTGATAAATCTGTATCTCAAACAGGCTTAAGCCTAACTCTGTTAGTATAGGATTTAAATCGCTCATATAATTTGTTGTTACTCAATGATAACAGTATTGTTTAAAAATATCATTTCTTTTTTTCAAAGATAGCAACTACTGTATTAGTTTAGTTGCTCATCTAGCTATAGGAAGAAACAGATGAATCCAAACAATTTGCAAGACTATATAATTCTCAGAGGTGGCAGGCTAGCCATGTTTCGAGAAGCCTCGAAGAGTATTCCTCCTTTCGCTGAAATTGGAAGAATCGAAGAATGCCTTAACAGCTTTACCACCACATACCCGTGGGGTAATTTCCCGGATATACCAGAAGGATGGAATTATCAAGGAGTAGCTGGATTAAGTCATAAACTATGGTTTGTGACAAAAGATGGAAGAAGGTTCGGAGGAGCTGCCAATGTAGCCCCGGGTGGCTTCTACAGGTTTAACCTATTGGTTGACCAAGGAGATACTAGCCTATCTTCTCTATCAGAAAATGAGGGATATGCAATTGTCACCGCAGTTGATGACTGCAGTTATTTTATCTACAGATTAGTAACAAGATTTATTGGTCAACACGCTGGGGTAGACGGTGGTAATGTGATTATATCGCCAATGATAAATGGAGAAGTATTCTATCAATTCACTGGTCGTTGCTCAACTTGCCCAAACAAATATTTATCAGCAGATAATTTTGTTGATTATATGAAAGCAGGGATTAAAAAAGAAAAACCTGACTTACAAGCAATTGATTTTACAGAGTTTAAATCACTATAGCTTTTTGGTGTACCAGATCTAATTTTTTTAGATCTGGTTTTCTTTTAAAGACTTAAATAGTTCATAAGTTTGCACCTCATAATTGATATAAAACACGTGTTTTAGTTACAAAATATTTACATTTTAGATCGGACAATCCAGATTCAAATTTTGCTTGACAACTACCTTATTCTCAATTTTGCTACTTCTTGTAGTATTTTGCCTCACGTTAACTACACTATATATAGTGGCAATTACTAAATCTACTTTAGTTTTTAGCTGTATGATCTGCCCAAAATGTCACAATACTGACACTAGAGTCTACGACACAAGAGTGACCCAAAATGGCAGAGCAACTAGGAGGAGGAGAGAGTGCGAAAACTGTGGATATAGGTATACGACACTAGAAGAAATAAAACTTTTAGATCTATACGTAGAAAAAAAGAATGGGCGAGTCGAATTATTATCTGAAGATAAGCTTGCATCAGGCATAAAAAAAGCCTTCAACAAACGCTACATCAATAACGACAAGGTTGCTATATTAGTACAAAAAGTAGTGGAGGATATAATAGAAATAAATAGAAACCCAATAAAATCAACAAAAATAGGTAGAATTGTTTTGAAGAACCTACGCAAGTCTGATGAAGCTGCCTATATTTGCTACTGGGCAATGTTTGGAAACTTTGAAAGTGCTGTAGAATTCAATAAATTGCTCAAAGAGTTTAATCGGTAAAAAATTGTAAGTAATCAAAATATGCTATATGTCTAATGCTAACGCTTTGCTTCGGGAAAAATCCAATAAATACACAGTCTTTACTGATAACGCTAATTCAAAAGTCGTAAGTATGTGCGATATACAAGAAGCTAACATTTGGCTAGCTTCAGACATAAATTTGATGCACGACAGCAGTGATTGGCAAAAGCTAAGTACAGACGAGCAAGATTATCTTAAGCAAGTTTTAGCATTTTTTGCATCTTCAGATGGCATTGTAGGAGAGAATATAGCTATGAATTTTCTCCAAGAAGTAAAAATACCAGAAGTTAGATACTTTTATTACTTCCAATGTATGATGGAAGCTGTCCATAGTAAGGTCTACTCACAACTAATTAACACTTTTATCCCTACAGCTGAGGAGAGAAACAAACTATTTGACTCTATAAACTCTCATCCGATTATTAAGAAAAAGGCTGATTGGTGTTTCGATTGGATGCGAGAAGACCAACCTTTCAATCAAAGATTAATAGCATTTCTAGCAGTTGAGGGAATATTTTTCGCTGGCTCTTTTGCTTCAATATTTTGGATAAGAGATAGAGGATACCTAGCTAATAGTTTGGGAGTAGCTAATGAATATATATCTAGGGATGAGACCTTACATGCTGAGTTTGCTTGCTTCTTATATAAAGAGTTTTTTAACGACTTAGACGAACAGATTATACAAAATATCATACTGTCGGCTTTAGATATAGAAAAAGACTTTGTTAACCACTCCTTGCCGAACAGACTTTTTGGAATGAACAGCGAGCTTTTACACCAATACTTAGAGTATGTGACAGATACTTGGCTATCCTCTTTAGGCTGTAAAAAAGTATTTAATGTGTCTCAGCCTTTTGGGTTTATGGAAACTATTGGTCAAAAACGTAAAGATAACTTTTTTGAAAAGACACGTACAAATTACGCTAGACACACTGAGACAAAAGTTCTAGATTTTAACCTCATATAAAGTAAGTTTCAAAAGATATCTTCAGTTTATGCAAGTAAAAACAAACACAGGGTTTGAACCTGTAGATTTTAATAAAATAATTGAAAAAATTAAAAAATATAACTACAACCTCAGCCCACTGATCGATCCGCATGTAGTAGCCCAGAAAACCATACAAAGCATGGTGGACGGTATTACTACTACAGAGCTTGACCACATGTCTGCAAATATAGCAGCTAACTTTACAAATATCCATCCAGACTACTCAATCTTAGGGGCAAGGATCTTGGTGAGTAGACTACATAAACAACTAAAAGTAGAAGAAGTAAGTTTTGCAAAAAATATAGCTAGAATGTATAGTCATATCCACTTTGGTAAAAAATCCACTAGAATATCTAAGGAAGTTTTTGATTTCTGTAACAAATATGAATCTGAACTTGAATCAATTCTAGATTATGGCTTAGACTACAACAATTATGACTACCCGGCTATAATGTCTTATTACAAAAGCTCTTTGAGGAAGATTGACGGTGTAGTTGCCGAAACCCCTAACCAGATGTTTCTTAGAGTTGCGGTAGGTCTACATATACCCAAAATCAGAAGTGAAGCAGAGTTAGATAATTTTGAAGAGTACTCAGGATTTAGACCTAACAAGTATCGTCTAATGAACTTGACAGAGGAACAAAGACTAGAAGAGATTAAGACCTATTATTATCAACTAGCTCATAGAAAGGTTTCACCTCAAAGTCCAATTATTGTTCATGCCGCTAGCGAGATGAATCAAATGCCTAGTTGCTATCTTCAGTATTGTGGAGATTCACTAACAGGAGATAATTATAGCTATGACGGCATAGTGAAAGGTATTTTGGGATCATTAACCCAGTTAGCTGCTCAAGGGAAAAGTGGTGGTGCTACAGGAGTAAATATAAGCGATATCAGGTCAAAGGGTAGTTATATAAGTAAGACTGGCGGTGTATCAAACGGTATACTCCCATTCATGAAAATGTTTGACTCATCAATAGCAGCTATTAATCAAGGCGGACGTCGAGCTGGGGTATGCACTCTTTATATAGAGCCTTGGCATAAAGATATTTTAGATTTTTTAGATGCTGGAGACCACTTCACAATAGAAGAGAAAAGGTGTAAGAATATATTTTATGCTTTATACACTAATGATTTGTTCTTCAAGAGACTAATTACCGATCAGAATAAAGCTAAATGGACTTTGTTTGACCCTGCCGAAGTAGTATCCGAACTTGGCTTCTCTCTGTCAGATGTTTATGGTGATGAATTTGAGTCAGCCTACTTGAAGCTTGAAAACAGTGGTATCGGCGAAGAAATCAATCTAATGGAGATCTGGAATAGAGTATGCAAGTTGATTCAAATCAGTGGCAATCCTTACATTGTTCATAAGGACTCTGTGAATGGTAAAAGCAACCAACAAAATATAGGTGTTATCAAAGGCTCTAACGTGTGCTGCGAAATCACTTTAGTATCTAATCAAAGTGAGACGGGGGTGTGTGTCTTAAGCTCTATTTCACTACCACGTTTTGTTGATAGTAAGGCTGGGACATTTAATTTTGAAGAATTAATTCAAAGCTCAAGAATAGCTACCAAGAGTTTAAATAACGTACTAGATATACAGCATTACCCAACACCAGAGACTAGAAATTCTAGCCTAAACAGTAGAGCTATCGGAGTCGGTGCTCAAGGACTAGCTGATGTATATGCAATGTTAAAACTTGATTTTGACAGTCCGGAAGCCCAAAATTTGAATAAAAAAATATATGAGGCTATCTATTACGGCTGCCTCAAAGAGAGTATGGAATTAGCAAAGATTGAAGGTCCATACAATTATTATAAAGGGTCACCAATCTCCAAAGGTATTTTGCAATATGACATGTGGGGTTTTAGCGAAAACGATCTTAGATTAGATAAAAATAAATGGTTAGAACTTAAAAAAGACATTGTCAAGTATGGAGTCAGAAATAGTGAGGTAACAGCTCTAATGCCAACCGCTTCAAGTTCTATTAGAATGGGTAATAACGAAATGCACGAACCTTTCACTAGAAATATCTATGTACGTCAATACATCGGTGGGTCAGTGAGAGTAATAAATAAATATCTAGTCAACGACTTAATTAACTTAAGTTTATGGAATGAAGAATTGTGTAATAAAATTATCTTTAATGAAGGTAGTATTCAAGGAATATCTGAAATACCAAGCGATATTCGATCTAGATACCGTACTGCTTACGAAATAGACTTCAAGCAAGTCATAAATATGATGGCAGATAGAAGTCCGTTCATATCTCAAGCTTCGTCGTTTAATCATTTCGTAACTTACCAGGATAGTGGTCCTACAGCTTTTACCCAAAGAATTATACATGCCTGGAAAAAAGGCTTAAAAACTCTAAGTTATTATATCCACACTGAAACAGCTAGCACTGCCAAGAAAGAATTGGGCGGTCTATCCATTACAGAAAAGCAGGGCTCAACGCTCAACACTAATCCAGAGTATGAAAAACTAATTGAAACCAAGATTGTAGAAGATAGTGCAGTTTGTAGGCTGGAAGAAGGCTGTGAAGTTTGCTCAAGCTGAGTGGCAAGTGAGACTTACTACAATAACTAAACTGAAATTGTAAGTAATAATCACTGACTAGGTAACTGTTTGACAAGAAGAGCTTCTTTTGTATATAATTATTGAAATTATCGACTATGAGTACTCAGATAAAATACCATTATGGAGTTGGTAGAAGAAAAGCGTCTACTGCTAGAGCAAAGTATTTTCCCACAGAAGAGGATGTGACAGTGCTTGTTAACAAGAAAGAGTTGTCTAGGTATTTCCCATACTTTTATGAACAAACGGTTTTGAATAGTCTGTCTAATATTGGTATAAGGACTGGGAAAATTGAACTATATATCAATGGAGGTGGAATAATGGGTCAATCTGAGGCGGCACGCTTAGCTATAGCTAAAGCAATTCTGAAGTTTGACGAAGGTTTTAGACCGATTTTAAGAACTTTTGGATACATAACCACAGATATTCGAAAGGTTTTACCTAAAAGACCAGGTTTGAGAAAAGCAAGAAAGAGAGAGCAGTGGAGTAAGCGTTAATACTTTAATTCAAAAATTTAATCATATTTGACTTATGGCTCATAAAAAACAAGGAGGTTCGGTAAAAAATAATAGAGACTCGGTATCAAAAAGATTAGGTGTGAAAATCTTTGGTAGTCAAAAAATCCGATCTGGCAATATAATTCTGAGACAGAGGGGTACAAAGTTTCATCCAGGTAAAAACGTTAAAAGGACAGCTGACGATACTTTAATTGCGATCTGCAATGGTATTGTAGAATTTAAAAAAAGAAAAGTCGTTGCGTTTAGTGGTAATCTTACTAAAAGAACTTTTGTCGAGGTTGTACCTGAATAGTTTATGAGCACTGGGAATAGGGATAACAGTCAAAAGTTAGAAAAGAAGAGTGTAGAAACATTCACACATGGGGAGTCCAGTGGTTTATTAAGTAATAAGAAGTATGAGTACGTTGGTTTATTTACCAGACTCGGTGCTAGATTCGTAGACTTGATAATATACTTAGCTGTCTCTACATTACTACTAAATTTTGTAGTTGCTCCAATTGCGCAGAATCAGTTGAGCATCTCAAATTCTGATATTTCTAAGTTCAATAATCTACTAGAAAATAGAATTACAGAATTAGTCGAAAATGATACAAGCTTCCAAGGACTTACAGAATCTTTTCAACAAACAGTTAACCCTGATTGCGAGTTACTATTCGGTGGAAATGATGAAGATCTTCAACTATGTAATTCAACTACCAACTACGATAGAATCGATGTAATAAGTACATCAGTAATAGGATTATTATTTAGTATAGTATATTTTGTCTTATTATCTATTTCAATGTGGCAAGCTACTTTAGGAAAAAAGTTGTTCAAGATTAAAATTGTTGATCAAAATTACAATAAAATTAGTGTTTTACAAGCTTTTGCTAGGGAGTCTTTTTACATAGCTCAGGGAGTAATAGCTGTTTTAGCTTCATTTTACACTCCTGTAACAGCTGCATATACTATAATAACTTTATTTATAGTTGTTGATGGTATCCAAATATTTTTTTCAACCAAGCGCCAAGCTATTCACGACAAGCTGGCAGATACATATGTAGTAAAACTAAACGAAGAATTATAAATATTAAATTAAATTTATGGCTGTACCAAAAAGAAGAATCACCAAAAGGAGGCAAGGAGAAAGACGCAATACAGGTCACGGAAAAACTAAAGTTATGTCCCTCTCAAGCTGCTCAAATTGTGGATATAAAGCTGTCAAGATACACAGAGCCTGTGCCAGATGTGGATTCTACAAAGGCAAAAGAGCTCTTGCAAAATTAATTTAAACCAATAAAACTGTGTGGGATAAATTAGTCAGATTATCTGTTTTTACTGCTATCTATGATAAGTTGTTCTGGGAGGACTATGACGCCCTAGAAACTAGAGCAGTAGATTGGTCCTTTATCTTTGAAAACTTACCCCCCGAATCAAATCTAGATGCATCAAACTTAAACTCATATATAGAGTATTTTGATAAGAAAAAAGAGGAGTATCAAGAGGTATTATCGAAATATTTAAAAAACTGGGATAGAACTTTCCTAATTATCAAAGCTTGCCTTTATACTTACCTAATTGAAAGAGATTTAGTTCTCGATAGTGAGGCAAATAAACAAGAATTTTTAAAAGCTTTAGTAACTAGGTATATACGATTGAGTGAAAACTATGTAGGTGGTCAAAATGTCGGTCTAGTACACGCTGTGATGAGTAAAATTAATAACGATTCAGAAGTAAAAAAACAGTTAAAAAATTAGTTTACTCTAGGTCTACTCAGCCTTGCCAAATCTATAAGTTATCCACAGTTTATCCCAAGCTTTTAAGGATTTTAGGCGAACCTTTGATATACTAATTCACACTCTTAACCTTCACAACTAATACTTTTAATAAGTAAGTAACTCATTTAAAGTCTAGTTTAGATGAAAGTTTATGTAAGTAAATATGGGTATGGTTATCATTAATTTTGTATGACTATTAGCGAACTTGTCAAAAGTACAAATTTAATTTGTTAATTAAGTATATGAATAACAACTCAACTCAAAGCCATCGAGAGCAGACATTTGTAATGATAAAGCCAGACGGTGTGCAAAGAAATTTAGTCGGTGAAATAATTCGAAGGTTTGAAGTTACTGGGTTAAAACTAGTAGCAATCAAAATGCAAGTACCTGAGAGAGAGAAATTATCACAGCATTATTCTAAATCAGATCAATGGTATGAAGAGAAAGGTGGTAAAGTGGTTGACAATCTAAAATCAAATGGAATTGAGCCAGAAAAACCAGCTATCGAATATGGTAAAGATATAGTTAGAGCACTTCTTGACTATATGTCTGCTGGACCAGCAATATTAATGATTTGGGAAGGAAACAAAGCCATGTCTATAGTGAAGAAACTGGTAGGTGGTACTGAACCCCTAACTTCTGACATAGGTACATTAAGAGGTGACTATACTCTTGATACCTACGAAAAAGCTAATGAAGATGGTAGAGCTGTGAGAAACTTAATGCACTGCACAGACCCTGCAGATGGTGAGTCTGAGGCAAAAAGAGAGATAGGTATTTGGTTTACAAACAATGAAATTATAAATTACCGCCATATTCAAGAGGCGGTACTTTACGATCCAACTATCAGTGGAATTGTTTAATAAATTATTTACATCCCCACTGCCAAGCTTGCCCATTAGCAAACATCTTAGCCGTTACCTCAATTTGATGATATGGGTTATTAATATTTGCACTCGGGATGAATTTTGCGTTAGCATAAAAGGTACTGGATAAGAATTGAAATAACCCAATATAAGGACCTGCAGGGTTAATAGCATTACTTCTACCACCACTTTCACAATACATTATTCTTATAAGCTGAGAAGGATTACAACCATACTGTGAACACTTCTGGGTTATGAAAGTCTCAAAGTCTGGTAGGTTTT
This sequence comes from Patescibacteria group bacterium, assembly GCA_038751365.1. Classification (GTDB taxonomy): domain Bacteria; phylum Patescibacteriota; class JACMRA01; order JACMRA01; family JACMRA01; genus JBCDGH01. Next base: position 32,881 of record JBCDGH010000003.1, read on the forward strand.
CAGCTGGTGGTGCAGTGGTTACTTTGTTAACTACTGGATTTTGCTTTGTCGATGGTAATGCTCTAGGTTCACTAACCAACGCAGGCACCGGTTTTTTCTTTTCGAGATCTTTAAGAATGCTATACTGGAAATTACCTAGGTCACCACTCTGTAATATAGGCTCTGTAACTTCATCTTTAGATCTAAGACTACTTTCGATCACGCTCAGAGTCTCCTCAAGCAAATAGTTGTTCTGCTCTGATTCTTGTCTGATAGTAGGATAAAGATTACCAGGAATAGCTCCTGGATTAAATCCTAATAATGATAAACTAAGTATTAGATTAACTAGCAGCATATAATCTGTTGGAGGCTATCCAACTATACAAAAAGCCGTTACTGACATAGTATACGCTAAAAACTACTTGTTGTAAAGAAAATTTGAGAACCTGTAGAAATACTTTTACTTAACAAAATAGTAAGTACCAGCTACTTAGCTGGTTGTATGACACAAACTAATTTAACTGGTACCCAGTTTAGACTGATACTACCGTACTTACCTAAAGTCAAATCAACTAAACCCAGAAAATACTCACAACATAGTTTATTAAATGGAATTATTTATGTTCTAATAACTGGTTGCCAGTGGAGAATGTTACCCCCTAGACACTTTCCTAATTGGCACAGTTGCTACAAATATTACAGAAAACTTGTATGTGGTAAGTTTTTTTGATTTGATCCTTCATAAACTTAATCTAAAGTCTTGGAATAAAGTGTTTAGATACGACTCTAAACAACAGTTAGATCATATTCTAATTACAGATTCTCAAAGTGTTAAATCTACTGAATACGTAAATCGTAAAAGTGTAAGTTTTGATGGTCATAAACATGTAAAAGGTGTTAAAAGATTTACTTTGGTAGATATCTTCGGGAACCTATGGGCTATAGCTACTTTACCAGCTAATGTGAATGATAAAGATACTCTTAGGCACTTAGTTAATAAGTATCAGCATATACTGCCTAAACAATTTAAATCGATTCTAGCTGATAAAGGTTATGAATCTAAGTTTTTGGCTAATGATTTAAATAAAAAACACTATACGTTATACGCTATGAGAAGTACTAGTAGATTTAAAAAACAGACTAAGTGGGACTATGAACAAATTAATCTTCATAACTATCTTAACAAACAAATATCAAGATTTAGATACGTGGTAGAAAGAACCTTTGCCTGGCTTAATAAATGTAGAAGATTAATTGTTAATTATGAGCGTAAATCAAGAAATCACGAAGGTTTTGTCAAACTAGCTATGATAAGACTCCTAGTCAGGAGAATGGGGTGAGAGATTTTCTACAGGTTCTGAAAACCAGTGTATAACTTGTACTAAAATTGTGCAATACTTGAGAATATCTAAGAAGATAAAATAATACCAGTGTGCAAAAGTAAATTATCCACATTTTATCTAGTGGTAATTTCCACATACATAATAGATATTTAAAACTGTTAGTAAAGCAAATCTTATAGTTTTCCCCAGATTTTACCAAGATTATTATACTTTTCTTTTGTACTAAATAGTTAATATAATCAATTGACAATATTGTTTTTTTAGAGCAATGATTAGATATTAATTTAATACTTTGAATAGTTATATGGCTAAAAAGAATACACAGCAAAATCTAATTCCTGAGTCACTAGATGATAAAAAAAAGATGGCAGAAATGATAGTTTCTCAGATAAAAACTTCTTTTGGTCAAGGTGCAATAATGAAAATGAACGAAATTACTAATCCAGATGTGGAAGTAGTTTCTACAGGTTCTTTGTCTGTTGATTTAGCTACTGGTATTGGAGGTTTGCCCAAAGGTAGAGTGGTAGAAATATACGGTCCCGAGGCTAGTGGAAAGACTAGTCTAGCTCTATCTACAATTGCGCAGGTGCAAAAAGAGGGTGGCATTGCTGCTTTTATAGATGCTGAGCATGCTTTAGACCCTGCTAGGGCTGTAGCTTTTGGAGTTAATCTAAATGATCTTTATCTCTCTCAGCCTAATAATGGAGAAGAAGCACTCGAAATAGTAGATAATCTAGTTAGATCTAATGCTTTTGACATTATTGTGGTTGATTCAGTAGCAGCTCTAGTTCCTAGAAGTGAGATTGAAGGTAATATGGGAGATTCCTCTATGGGTGTTCAAGCAAGGCTAATGAGTCAAGCTTTAAGAAAATTAACTGGAGTGATTTCTAAATCTAACACTGTAGTAGTTTTCATCAATCAGATTCGTTTAAAAATCGGGGTAATGTTTGGTAACCCTGAAACAACTACTGGTGGGCAAGCTCTAAAGTTTTACGCTTCACAGAGATTTGATGTCAGGAAGGTTGGTAATTTAACTTCAAATGGGGAGAATATAGGTGTCAGGGTAAGAGTAAAGGTAGTGAAAAATAAAATGGCAGCACCGTTCAAAACAGTTGAATTTGATATGATAAACAGTGAGCCAGGTATATTTTCTCTCGCAGGTGAAATAGTGGATATTGGAACAAATTACAATGTTGTAACGAAGACAGGTAATACTTACTCTTTTAACTCAACAAAAGAGGGTTTAGTTAAGCTGGGTGTAGGTCGTGAAAATGCTAAAAAATTCCTATATGAAAGAAAAGATTTGATTAAAGAGGCTAAAGATTTAATCTTAAAAGAATTTAAAAAAAGACTGAAAGATGGATATGCAAATGTTGCAAAGGTTGATGAGCAGCAGAGTGATAAGACTGACAAGACAGAAAAAGATCAGGCTAGAGACTAAATAGTCACAAAAATCAACGAATTGTTTGACAAACAGGTCTAAATTTATTTTGATTAGTCTGATTATTGTCACAAAAATGACAAAATAAACCGGAGTTGGCCGAGCGGTCAATGGCAGCAGACTGTAAATCTGTCGGGGCAACCCTACCCAAGTTCGAATCTTGGACTCCGGACCAAGCGGGATTTGTATAGTGGTTATTACCTCAGGTTTCCAACCTGAAGAGAGGGGTCCGATTCCCCTATCCCGCTCCACAATAAAAATATTCCAAAATTAAATTTTTTTGTCATGACAAATGATAAAGGTAACGCTCCTCATTCAGATACTTCAAATAATAACTTAGATGAAAACCTCGAAAGTGCAGTCGGAGTTGAGGCTCAAGACGAAGAATCTCCCTCAGTACCTGAAGCTTTTAATTTAAAAGTTATCCAAGCAGAACTAGAAGACTGGAAAGAAAAATCTTTACGCCTTGCTGCTGACTTACAAAACCTTAATAAACAACATGAGTTAGATATACAGCAGGTCAAAAAAAGTACAAAAAAAACTATTCTAATGCCTGTAGTCTCGTTTATTGGAGTTTTAAATTTAGCTTTCACATTCACACCAGAGACTAAAGATGATAAAACTACTAAATTTATTGATACTCTAAAATCTAGTCTACAGAAGGTTATTGATGATTTTAAGACATATGGTGTAGAGGTTATTATTCCTGAGGTCGGTGAAGAATTTAATGCTGAGTACATGAATATTCTGAATCCAAATAGCGTGGATCAAGATCAGCAAGTACTGGTTAAACAAATTGTGAGCTGTGGTTTGAAGATAGATAATCAACTTATTCAACCTGTAAGTATAATGGTCTAATCTAGGAGTCTAGCTTTAGCAATAAAATAACTGGCTAGTATAATTCATTGGAATCGTCACTTGACTCCAGTTTCTTAACAGTATTTTGAACAATATTTAGATTTCTATCGGCACTATCGTAGTTTAGTTGGGCTTGCCTCATCTTATCTCCTAATTTTCTAAACTCGTCTTGGAATACTCTTATGTGATCCTTTATTTTGCTAAGACCTTCAATAATTTGTTCAGCGTTTTGATTTACATTATGTTTAAACTGGTAAGTTTGAATTAGTATGATCAGAGGGAATAAAGTAATGGGGGATACTGGAGAAACTTTTAACTTTTGCATTGCTGAAACTAAGTCTTCGTTGTTTACAACTTCGCTGTACATAGAATCACTAGGAAAATACATTAATAGATGATCTACAAAACCAGGTTTGTTGTATTTCTTGTTAATACTTTGAGCCATTTCAAGCACAGACTTGTGAAAGATCTTCAACATTTGATTCCTTGACTCAGCCGGCGATTCTAGATAATCATTGAATTTTGTTACTGGGAATTTGCAGTCAATACCAATGTTCTTACTATCAAGTTTTACTATAAAGTCAATTTTATCTGAGGTATTTGGCAGTTGAACCTGTTTTTTCCAACTATTTGCATGTAGGTTTTCATTTAGAATAGATTCTAGATATCTCTCACCAAAATCTCCGAAAGCTTTGGAGCTAGTGCGGCTAAAGATGCTATTTAGTTTCTCAATAGAGGTTGTTGAGTCAATCATTCTACTGGCAGTAGCTTTCATTTCACCTAAATTTTTAGTGACTTCTTCGAAAGATTTTAAATGTTGTGCAAAGTTGTCGCTGAGCCTTTTTTGGACATCTTGGTTTATTTGATCTAATTTTGCTTGGTTGGTTTTGCTAAGCAAATCAAAATTTTTAGATGTAGATTCGTGTAGCTTCTCCAGTTCGGATTTATTAAGTTGAGATAGGTTTAAAATAGCACTTTGTAGCCTTTCGTGTATAGAATTTTGAGTTTTTTCTAAACCAGAGTTTAAGCTAGTCTGAATACTAATTTGCATCTGACTAAATCTATGTTCAAGTTTTAGTTGATTTTCTCCTAGTTCTTTACTTTGTTTATAGTTTAGGTCGTTTATATATTCAAGTATATGTGAGATGTTTTTAGTCTGGGCATTACCTAGTTCATATACAATTTGGTTGACCACCTCTTGATTATTACTATTAGAGTAATTTGAGCTATGCTCTTTATTCAAGATAAACAAAATAACTAATACTCCTATGAATGACAATAAGTTAACTACTAAAGAAAGTTCCATAATCTTTTACTTAGATAGTAATCTAAAGGTTTATAGGTTAGACCTTGTCAATTCAGAATTAAAGCTAATTGATCGTTTAGAAAAATTGAATGGTAGACTTGATTTATCTAGTAGGTTTGATAGCTTTTGGAAAGAGTTATATGCGGCGAATCTCTTAGAGAGTTCTAGCATAGCTTTTATCATCGGAAATAGAGCTGGCTTTAATGATACGAGAATAATATATATTTGGTTAAAATCGCATATGATGTTTAATAATACTTCTATCAAAACTAAAAGAGTGGATAATAAATTGAGCCAAGATGAGGTTTTGCAAGCATTGCTATCTTCTAATAGTGATTTTGTTAACATTGACCATTTATCATACAGTCACGAACCAAGAATAGGAAAATAAAAACGAAACCCATCTAATCTTGACAAAAGAGTGATTATTAACAAATTTTACATTATTAAGTTTCCTTTTACTATCATCTAAAATATGGCTATTACTCGCAGAAGAAAAGAACAAATCTATAACGAACTTAAGGATTCTATAGCCTCTCAAAAAGCTATTTTAGTACTTACTACTAAGGGTTCTGAAGTTAGCTTGAGCTCAGAGCTAAGCACAGCATTTAGAAAAGACTCAAGAAAATCAGGGATAGTGATACAGGTGATTAAGAATACTTTGGTTAATAAAGTTTTTGACTCATTACCAAAACTGGATGGTCAAACATATATTGCTTATTTAGAAAAAAACCTAGAAAGTGATGAAATAAAAGTCCCAAAGGGTGTTGTAGGTCTAGTTGATTCTGAGTACAAGGATAAATTTCAGGTTGTAGGATCCATCATTAATGGAGAATTTTATGACTCAGCTAGAACACACCAATTATCTAAGACTCCATCCTTAGAAGAGTCTATGAGTATGGTAGCAGGTAGTATAAATCAATTGAGTACTATGATGGCTGTAAGTATTAAAGAGATTCCCGCAAGTGTAGGTAGGGGAGTATGCGAGATCCAGAAAACTATTTCTTGACAAAATACCTAGATTTCGGTTATATATTTATGTTAGTTAGGTTTTTTTGTTCATATTAGTCTAGAACCACTACAAATTATCCTAGTATTATATCAATTATGTCTAAAGTACAATCAATTATCGACGATTTAAAAAAACTTAGTTTAATCGAAGCTTCCGAGCTGGTTAAATCTATAGAAGAAACTTTTGGAGTTAGTGCTTCAGCACCAGTCGCAGTTGCAGCTCCAGCAGCAGGCGCAGCAGCAGAGGCAGTAGAAGAGAAAACATCTTTCACTGTAAAAGTTACTGAAGTACCAGCAGACAAAAAGATTGCTGTTATAAAGGTAGCAAAATCAATTTTAAACGTAGGGTTGGCAGAAGCTAAAACTAAAGTCGAGTCAGCACCTTTCGTACTACTTGAAGATGTAGACAAAGATGAAGCGACAAAAGTAAAGGATGATTTAGTTGCTGCAGGGGCAAGCGTATCTCTTGAATAATAAAATTAAGTAGCAAATGGACAAACAACTAAGTTTAATGAGTCTTTTCGAGGTAGGAGCTCATAGGGGGAACAAAAAGTCAAAGTTAAATCCAAAGCTAAAAGACAGAGTTTTTGGGTTTAATCAAAATCTTTGTCTCATAAATTTAGTTGAGACTAATAACTCTATTAAGTCTTGCTCGGAGTTCATGTACAAGCTTGGTCAAAAAAGGAAGCAAATTTTGCTTGTTGGAACATCTAAGCATATTAGCAATCTTACTCCTACGCTAGCTAATAGCTTTCAAAATGGGCTAATGCCTTACGTGGACAACAGATGGCTTGGAGGTACATTAAGTAACTGGTCTACTATAAAAAAGACGCTAAAAACCTTAGAAAAACTAGAAAATATTGAGAATAACAAAGAGTTTTTTGATAAGTTAGCGCGAAATGAGCAGCTTAATATAGTTAGGAAAAGAGAAAAGATTAGTAAGCTTTTTAAAGGTTTAGTGAATCTTAAGAATAATAAGCCTGGAGCTATATTCATAATGGATGCTAATAGCAACGATATAGCTATTAAGGAGAGCGATGGAATAAATATACCTGTGATAGCACTGAGCAATACCAATACTTTATCACTACCCGAAAATCTAAAGTATACTATAGTTACTAATACAAATTCTATTAATGCTGTACAGCTTGTCTCAGAGACTTTGATTAACAGCTATAATCAAGGTTTGGTGGCAAGTACTACTCAAGTTACACAGCAACAAGATAAGGAAAAAGTTAAAGTGTAAAACTACTAATATGGCTTGGCAGAAGAGTAAAATATTGTTAATTTCAGTAGAGCAAGATCCTAAAACTGGCAAAAAAGTAGTTCATAGGTATGTTGTTACTAAGTCTAAGGGTAAGGGTAAACCACAACAAGGAAAATTAACTTTAAAGAAATATAATCCTATTTTGAGAAAGCATGTACTCTATACAGAAAGTAAGTATAAGTAGAGTTACTGTTAAAAATATTTTTTATGGCTTTAAAAAAAATGAAATCTAAAACCCATAAAGGGACAGCCAAGAGAGTTAAAGTTACTAACGGAGGCAAGTTGTCTAAAGGTAAGCTTTTGACAAATAGAATTAATAAAGCACACAGAAATATTAAGAAGCAAAGAGAAAGACAGTTAAAGGCAAAAAGATCTACTGTATTGAGTGATGTTCATGATAAGCTAAAAGCTATATTATATTAAAATTAGTTAAAATAACAATGTCTAGAGTCAAGAAAGGTTTAAGTGCAAGAAAACATAGAAACTACTTGCTAGGAAGAGCTAAGGGCTATCTAAATGGTGCAAGTACGAAATTTAGACAAGCTAAAGAAAGGTTGCTCAAAGCTGACTCCAATGCTTACAAAAGTAGACGTCTAAGGAAAAGAGATTTTCGAAGATTGTGGATAACTAGAATAAACGGTGCTCTAGATCAAATCAATAGCGAGTTGAATTACAGTAAGTTTATATTTTTACTCAATAAGTCAGAGATTAATCTTAACAGGAAATCTGTGTCTGAAATGGCTATTAAAGATATAGAAGCTTTCAAAAAGCTCGTTGTACAACTTAGTAGCTAGTGGTGAAATACTTTTTCATTATATTAAATTCCCCTTGAGTCATATTACATTTGGTTTGCTAAGAATGCTAGATCTTAAGCTAGGCTTATATTCTACTACTTCCTATAAGGTTAGTTAGGTATTTTCGTATACGTATAGACTTCTAAGTGCTATTATCCATCTCTTTATTTAACTAACTACGGTCTCATCAAATGAAACAAGATAATCACCTTTTTGTACTTTAATCTTTCCAGAAACAGCTAGACCAAATTGTTGGCTAATATTAACTTCACTTACCTTAGTTTTATTTTTTTGAAGTTCATGTATTTCTAATCTAGCAATTTCTTTGTCACTACGTATGAGTTTAAGTTCTTTGTTTGATAAGATTTTGCCTTCTTTGACTTCCCCACCTAGTACTTGAATATTGGATTTATCACTCTTAAATAAAGCTAAAACCTCTGCCTTACCCAGAATTTGAGTTTTGACTTCGTGCTTAACATTCTTTAAGATGGACTCTTCCACCCACTCTAGAAGTACATAAATAATATTACTCTGAACCAAGCTTACAGGTTTATTTTTTATACTAGAAGATGCCTTAAGGTTTAATTTAGTATTAAATGCAAGGATGGTAGAGTTTGTTGTTTTTGAGAATTCGATATCATTTTCATTAATTTCTCCTACTGATTCAGATTTGATATTAACTCTTACTTGGTCTTGAGGTATCTTAATAATACTTTCTTTCAATGCCTCTAAAGAACCATTTACATCAGCTTTTAAGATAACATTAATTTCGTTGTCGTCGTTTTGGGTTATACCTGAATTAATTACAGTTTTTTTATTTATCACTTTAGCTTTCTCTAAGCTGGCAGCTATTTGAGCGTCTTTTTGATTTTTGTATTTAATAATTACTTCTCCAATGTCGCATACTTCTGGTAAACCAACTAGCAGCACAGGTTCAGAAATATGAGCTTCTGTAAGATTCTTACCCTCGCTACTTTCAAGTTTTCTTATTTTGCCTACATATTCAGAACATCGTATATAATCACCAACATTTAAAGTATCTTTTGTAACTAAGATAGTGGAAACCACACCTAGTTGTTTATCAAGATGGCTTTCAATTATTACGGCCTGACCAGGGCAGTCGATCTCACCCTTCAAGTCTAAAAGCTCAGCTTGCAAAAATATATTATCTAGTACTACATCGAGATTAGTACTATGTTTAGCTGAAATAGGTATAAAAGGAGCTTCACCACCCCATTCTTCAGGTATTAAACCAAATTTAGCAATATCTTGCTTTGTTCTTTCAATATCAGCTTCAGGTAAGTCAATTTTGTTTATTGCTACTAAGACTGGAGTCTTGCTAAGTTTTGCTCTTTCTATTACCTCAACAGTTTGAGGTTTCACCCCTTCAGTTGCTGAGACTACCAAGATAATAAAATCTGCCAACTGACTCCCTCTCGCCCTCATAGCTGTAAAGGCTGAGTGACCAGGAGTGTCTACAAAAGTTACTTTTTTATTTTTGTATGTGATTTGATAACTAGAAATATGCTGTGTAATAGACCCAGCTTCGGAGGAAACAATATTGGACTTTCGTATGGTGTCTAATAAAGTAGTTTTACCATGATCTACATGACCCATTATAGTTACTACTGGAGGACGAGATACATATTTTTTTTTATCTTCCGGTGTGTCGTATTCTACATTCTTAATTAATTGTAAGTCTTCACCAGTTGATTTCTCGAACATGTCTGGGTCAGCTGGATAAACTTCAATTCCTATCTCTTGAGCAATTAAAGATGCAGTATCAAAATCAATTTTTTCGTTCAAGGTAGCCATTACCCCGTTTAATAACAAAGTTTTGATTATAACCCCTACCGGTCTACCTAAAGCTTCAGCAAAGTCATTAACAGTTAAACTTGCTGGCAAGTAAATCTTATCATCATTCTTCAATCTTGAAAGCTTATCAGGCTTTAATACTCTTGTGATTTCTACAGCGGAGTTATAGGGAATTCGTGTATTCCGACCAGCAAAACCATAGATATTCTCTTTGACGCCAGTATTTCTCAATTCATTTATACTAACCCCCAATATTTTCGCTAGCGTTGATATATTCATAAACGAAACGTCGTCCAAAAAAAGAGATTTGTCAATCATTTCCTTACTTTGACTACCACCTTTGTTTTTGACAGCTTCAATCAAATAAAGTTTACTATGAGGCAAATGGAAGAGAATTTATTCCAAGACAACCCTCAGAACATCAGCCAGTCTACAGCTGTGCAAAACAACCAGACTGTTACGACTATTAATCCGGTGTATGGATTCGATTTTGGTAGTCTTTTCCTATGGGTTCTAATTATTCTGGGTCTGCTTGCTGGGCTTACTTTAATAGTAATCTTGGTACGCAATTATTTAAAAAAAAGAAATTATAAAAATAAAAGAGTTTCAGATTGGGAAAAAACTGTCTTTATTGAGGTGAGTGTACCTAAAGAGACTGCTGAGCAATCACAGAAAGAAGCAGGTAGTGGTAAGAAAGACGATAAAGAGGTGTTAGCTATTGGAGAACAGTTGTTTTCATTGATGAGTGAATATGCTAAAGATCAAAAAATAACAAACTTTTATGGTGGCGAAAGGTTTAGTCTTGAAATGGTAAATATAAATCAAGAAATTAAATTTTGGCTTGCCTGCTCTAGTGATACTGCAGAAGTTGTAGAGAGGCAAATAGTCGCTATTTACAGTAAGGCTCATATTGTAAGACTAACAAAATTAGATTTTTTTAAAGAAAACACTGTTCCACACTCTCAAGAGCTATCGTTAAATTTGAGATATGAATTGCCATTTAAAACTTTCAGACTCATTGATGGAGACCCCCTAAATACACTAACAAATGCATTGGGAGGGGTATCTAAAAGCGAATCTGTAGCTATTCAGTTGATCGTAACTCCAGTAAAGGACTGGTGGCAGAAAAAACCTAGAATGCTAGCTTCTAAAATTAATCAAGGTTTCAATCCTAAAGACGTACTATTTCCTGAGTCGCCAAAAATTTCTAAAATATTATGGAAAGCTATCAAGGGTTTTGTAGGTTCTTTTTTTAAAAGCTCTGGTGATGACAAGGACAAGCCAAGCAAAGATAGAGAGCAGAGTTTAGACCTTTCTGGTAAAAAACAAAATATTCAGCTTACCCCGCAACAGCAAGAAATCATCAAAAAGCTAGAAGAAAAAGCCAGTAGACCAGGGTTTTTGTTCACTTTACGAATTGTAGCAAGTGCTAGTAGTGAGGCACGAGCTAAGCAGATTGTAGAAGGAGTTATTCCAGCATTTCAAATTTTCGATATCAAACCTTTTAATGGTTTTAAAAAAGTAAAATCTCAAGTAAAAGAATCTACCCTAAACTTTTTAATGAGGAGTCATAGCTACGATCCAAAGCAAATCCTGAATACTGAAGAAATAAATTCTATTTGGCATCTACCTAATTATTTAACACAAACTCCAAATATTAAATGGCTACTTTCTAGGCGACCGGCAATTCCTTTAAATATACCCCAAGATGAAGAAGGTAATGTGTACATAGGTCAAGCAGTTAGTAGAGGGCAAACTAAAGACTGCTATCTTAAGCAAGAGGATAGGTTTAGACATATATATTCTCTTGGTGGATCAGGGTCAGGTAAAACTGTAGAAATGATATCTATAGCCTTGCAAGATATTGAGATGGGTAACGGCATATGTTTTGTTGATCCTCATGGCGAAGGTGTAGATGATATACTAAGACGTATGCCTGAGCACAGGATGGAGGATGTTGTTTTATTTTCTCCTTCTATTACCGACTTGCCTATGGGTCTAAATATGCTTGAGACAGACCCTTTAAAACCTACCCAAAAGACTTTAGTTATCGATACTTTATTTACCATCTGGGATAAGCTTTATGATCTTAAAAAAACAGGTGGTCCAATGTTTGAGAACTACATGAAAAACTCCATGAGGTTAGTGATGAGTCATCCCGAAAGTGGTTCTACATTAATGGAAATATCAAAAGTTTTGTCTGATGAGGATTTTAGAAGCTTCAAATTAGCAATGTGTGATGAGCCAGAAGTAGTTGATTTCTGGGAAAAGGAAGCTACAAAAGCAGGTGGTGAAGCTAGTCTCGAAAACATGGTCCCATACATTACTTCAAAGCTTGCACCCTTTGTAACTAACGACTTTTTGAAGCCTATGATAGGTCAGCAACAGTCGGCAATAAACTGGCGCCAAGCAATGGATAACAATAAAATCATATTGGTTTCACTATCTAAAGGTATGATCGGTGAAAATTCTGCATATTTAGTTGGTATGGTTATTTTGGGCGGTTTGCTTATGGCTGGAATGGGGCGCAGTGACGGTTTGAAATATAATATGGATGGGACTACTTCAGACGTAATTCCAGATCAAAGACCACCATTTTTTGTGTACGTAGACGAGATGCAAAATTTTTTATTTGATGCAATACCTAAAGCCTTAGAAGAAATTCGTAAATACAAAGTAGGGTTTTACCTTGCCCATCAGTTTATTAAACAAGTTGTTGTTCAAGGCGACGAAAGGATTAAGGACTCAATTATGTCAAATTGTGCGACCAAGTTTATTTATAGATGCTCTTCCGATGATGCAGGGTATCTTGAAAAAGAGTTTTCTCCATTATCAATACAGGATATAGCTAACCCAGAAGCTAGAACTTACAACGCTATCTTGCTTGTTGATGGTCAGCGTACAACACCTTTTAACATACAAGCTAAATTTCCTATATTTACTGACATACTAGACAAAAACTATCCGGAAAGGATTAATCTGGGCGAGGAAAAGCGCAAAAAAATTATTAATATGAGTAAACAAAAATACGGAAAACCTAGAGAAGAAGTAGAGGCAGAGATAAAAGACAGAGCAAAGCTATTATTCTGAAATATGCTACCATTTCATCTTAAATTGTTTAAATGTGATGAGATCTAAATTTAAAGAATAGTTTTGATATCTTTACAAAATTATGAAAATGTGTTAATAAAAGCTAACTAAGGGATTTATACCAGTTTTATGGCGTTTAAAAGTTTTTCAAAGCTATCATCTAGAAATCAAAGTAGTTTAATTAGTCAGTTGCACAAGCTCATTGTGTACTATGGTGAAATTTTTAGCCCAAGAGAAAGAGTCTATCTCAAGAACCTAAGTAAAGTGGACGGAGCTATATATTGGCTTGAAGATGATGAGAAAAAACTTGCCGCTGCCGCTATTGTTGATCAAAATTACTTTTTTGAAGTTAATGGTTTGACTGTAAAGACTCTAGGTCATACTGTTTCAAAGCGCCCAGGTCAGATGGATAGAATATTAAGTCATATATTCACTGATAATGAAGATAGTGTAATGATTCTTCTCTCTAGACCAGCTATTGCTGCTAGTCTTCAGCATAATTTATTTAAGTTAATTCAGTTCTCACCTATTGATTTAATCACTAATTGGTCTGAGTTAGCAAATACTAAGACAGATTATTTTAATATAACTAAAGAGACATTGGCAGAAGGTATGAGTAGGAAAAACCATCATCTCTACCTTTACATCCCAGAGGAAGCTCTACGATCTCTAGAGAAATCAAATACTAAATTAGCTGATTTTATTAAAAGTAGACTCAAATAGCTGTTTACTTAGATTTACCGGTTAATGCCTTTAGCATTACTCTACCTACTGGCTCCAAAATTGGCATCATAAATTTGAAGGGAGAGTAGACAACTCTCAGTCTAAGTACAGAAAATGCCATAGCAACCGAAGTTTTGAAAGGTTTTTTGATAGTACTATCTTCAGTATCTTCCCACTCTATAGGTATTTCCAAAATTTTACCACCGATACTCTTTATATCAACCAAAAAATTAACATCAAAAGCCATATTAGATACAGTCAGCTTGGGTAGAAGATCAGGTATAAATTTTTTTCGTACAACTTTAGCTCCACATTGAGTATCTCTAATTCCTAGTCCAAACAGGGTGTTAACACCCAAATTAAAACCAAAACTAATTAAAGAGCGGGCTTTAGTCTTTTTTGTAACGATTGACCCCTTTAACCTTCTTGAGCCTACTGCACAATCAACACTCGGTACCAGATCAATAATTGCAAATAGTCGGTGTAGTATTTCTGGTCTAGTTGAGTTATCGGCATCCGTGAAAGCCACTAATTCTCCTTTAGCAAGCTTTAAACCCTCTTTGATAGCCCCACCTTTTCCGATAGCTTCTGGAAATACATGGTATTGTAATGAAGGATTCTGAGCTTGGAAGAATTGTACTTTACTTTCTGTTTTATCTTTACAACCATTTAAGATAACTAATATCTCATGATTTTCAGGGTAGTGCTGATTATAATACTTTAAGTAATGATTTAAAGTGTTACTTATTCTTTTTTCTTCGTTGTAAGCTGGGATGATAATAGTTATGAAAGACTGGTTATTGATAGGAGATACCATACTCAAGAATAGTAAAATAGTTTAAATTAATTTAAATCTGCTAAACTCTGTTTTGTCTTTCTTGCTTTATTTTTTTGACGTTTATCTTGTGAATCTTTCTGAACTTTAGCTAATCTAGCTTGGAATAGTTCTATCCTGCCAGCAGTGTCTACCACTGTGTTTTTACCTGTATAAAATGGGTGGCAATTGCCACAAAGTTCTAAGGTGATGCTATCAACAGTCATGCCTAATGTATAAACACTTTTACAATTTGAGCATGTAGCTGTTGCGTTAGTTTTATAATTGTATTGAACGCTCTTGGCCATAAAAATAATCTTTACTGGTCGGGATGCAGGGAATTGAACCCTGTACCTCTTGCTCCCAAAGCAAGCATGCTACCGATGCACCACATCCCGGATTACAAGCTTTAGCTAATACTAAAAAACGGGCTGTGTCAAGTTTTAAGCGGTCAAATTATCACTTAAAGCTTGAATAACTTTCTTGAGAATTGAAGGTAAATATATTATCTACAGCTTGCTACTATTGTACTGCTATCGAAGTTAGCATAATTATCTTTTGTGTTTGGGTCGATTGCCCCGAAGAAACAGGTAAACCATTTTTCCGGATTACTCAAGACTCTTTTTTCAATATTAGGTATATAATTTGTAACATTAGTATCATTAGTTTCGGTTAGAGATGTATCAATCACATCCTCACCTTCATTTTTGAAACCGTTAGATTTAGCATACTTTTCTTTATATATCTCGCTACTGTAATACCCTAACTCGCTTTGTGATTCGGAGTTTTGCTGTATTAGTGAAATTAAAGTGTCCTTATTCTCGTTTGTCTGCGATCTAACCTGATACCACCCGTACAAATTATACATATTAACAAACAACCCTATAATTAGAATAGTATGGACAGTCAACTTGACTATTGGTATCTGGAAAAGTTTGATTAGCGGTTTCATCTGCTTGAAAAAATAGATGACTCTATTCTGATTCTATACTTTAGTTAGGTATTGTTCTTTGATTACCACTCTGGATTAAGTCACCACCTAAATTTCCCTGAACTAAGTTTCCAACTAATCCTACTATAGTAAAGGCTATAATCGTGATTACGAGACCAATAACAGCGTTAATGAGTATCTTCTTACCTTTAGTAGCACTTTCACCACTACCATTATCTGTAACATAGAGAATACCACCATAAACAATCGCCAAAACAGCTACAGCTCCGGCTATAAAAGTTAATAAACTGGCTACGTTAAGTATTATATTTGCTATAGTATTTTGGTCGGCTCCTTGTGCTGCGTCTGGATTATCTATCAGTGGACAACCACCTGGTCCGCATAATTGGTTTCTACCAGGTATGTTTTGAGCTTGAGTTAAAACTCCTCCGGCTAACATACTAATTAAGGTGAAAGCTAACATTAAGGAAGCAAAGGCGGGGAGAATAAATTTATTTACGAGTGACATATAGTTTAATTTGAATAACTGCAGATATTATAAAACACTTTTTTAATACACGCAAGAGATTTTTATGCTACGTATTTAGCAGAGACTAACCCAGCTAAACCTATCATTACAGCATTGTCCCCAGTTAAACTTATGTCCGGATAAAAACTATAGTCAAATTCATTTTCGTTTTTAATCTTTTCAAAGTAGTTTCTTAATAGTAAATTGGCAGATACGCCGCCCGACAAACCAATTGACTTTGGTTTATGTTGTCTTGCTGCTAATTTAAACTTATCTACTAACTGATTTACTAATACAAATTGAGCCGAAACACATGTTTTATAAATTAATTCTGATTTTTCATCTAAATTACTTCCAGTCTTGATTTTCTTTATTTCTACTTCATCTAATTTTTTTTCGAAATTGTAACCGTTTATATTTCTACTTTGTAAAAAATATCTAACAGCTGTTTTTAATCCTGAAAATGAATAATCTAGCGAGGTATTTTTACGCATACCTACTGGTAGGTTATAATAGTTGGAGTGTTTAAGTTGAGCGATTTTTGCTATTTGTATTCCTCCTGGGTAGGGTAATCCTAGCATTCTACCTATCTTATCAAGACATTCCCCTGCTGCATCATCAAGTGTTTGTCCAATAATTTCCCAGTTATTCCAAGATTTGGATAGTATAATCTGAGAGTTACCACCAGATACCAGGAGATGTAGATGCGGAAAAATTTCACTATCCGAAATACTTCGCCTTTTATTAGGCTCGAAAAAACAACTAGAAGTGTGTCCTTTTAAATGGTTTGTTTTATGTATTGTGACTGTTTTGGTGGTAAAAAGAGATTCAATGTAAAACTTCATTGTTTTGGCAAATTCTAAGCCGACTCTTAAAGCCGAGATTAAACCTGGTTCGCTAGTTACAAAAATTGTATCTATATCAGCTAAAATCTGCTTTTCTTGGTTTGAAAAGTTATTTTGAACAGTTGTTTTCTCAGTCATTTGGCTTAATAATGACTTAAATAAAAAGTGTATCTGCTCAGCGTGCATTCTTGCTCCAATCTCTGGAATTACACCTCCATACTCTTTATGTACTTCAACTTGTGAAGAAATAATGCTAGCAGGTACTGAAAAACTATTTATATAGTTGTAGAATGTAGAATCATCAGAGTTTGGTTCTTTAGAAAGAATAGCTAATGAAGTCTCGTCACAACTTGTTTCGATAGCTAAATATAATTCCCTGCTCATAGCATTATTGTTTGTCTTGCCATCTCTTAACAATCTCAGAAATAGGTTGTAAAACATCTGTTTGATGGACTGTTTCCAAGTCGTTAATAACTGTAAGTAACCTTTCAAAACCCATTCCAGTGTCAACATTTCTATTTTTTAGGGGGGTGAGATTTCTTGGTTCGTGGTTTTCACCCCATTCTCCTTCATATTCCATGAATACATGATTCCAAATCTCTACAATCTCATTCTCAAGAAATTCTTGTATTTGCTGAAGGTTATATTTTTGGAAAAGGTTTTTTCTAAAATCAATCGGATTGCGCTTTTGTAAATAATATATCTCACTACATGGTCCGCATGGTCCTTTATATGGCAGACCCCACCAATTATCCTTACCGCTTTTTTGCGTAATTCTATATATGTATTGCTTATCCGTCTTGTCGTCCTTGTCAAAATTAAATTCTATACCTACGTCTGGCTCAATACCGACACTTCTAAATGCTCTTTGCCAAGATTCTATGGATTCTGTATCCGGCAGTGCAAACTCACTCCCCTTATATACTGTAACATATAGCCTTTGAGGGTTGAGATTAAGCCATTTTTCAGAAGTTAAGAATTCAAACCCCCACATTATAGATTCATCTTTAGAATAATCTCCTAAGCTCCAAGAGCCAAGCATTTCAAAAAATGATAGATGTCTATTGTCACCCACTTCCTCTATATCTAGAGTCCTAATACATTTCTGAGAGTCGGCAATTCTCGATCCTAAAGGGTGAGTCTGACCCATCAAATATGGTACTAGTGGATACATTCCAGAATTCACAAAAAGGAGTGTTGGATCCTCCTTGGGTAAAATACTTGCTGAAGGGATGACTGCATGTCCTTTGTAATCCATGAAATCTAAAAATAACTTTCTCAAAGTTTGTGAGGTCATAATTTAATGTCTAAAAGAAAACTTTAGAAATGGCAAGATTCTGACTCAGCTTATTGTCTTGACAAAGTTTAGGTTTTACAATACTTATTAAGACTAACAGTTAATAACTTTTATTTAGCTCTAATTATCTGCATGTCTGCAACTAAAATGCGTGTAAAGATTTATTCATTTGATCATAATGTGCTCGAAGAGGCGGTAAAGAAGCTCGTTCAGGTAGTAATCAAGTCTGGTGGAAAAGTCAAAGGTCCTATTCCGTTAAAAACTAAAAAGCGAGTGTTTACCTTGTTAAGGTCTACTTTCGTATACAAGAAATCACGTGATAAATTAGAGTGCAGAGTGCATAAGAGGTTGGTTGATATTAATGAAGTAAATAGTGAAATTATTAACAACCTTTCTACACTTTCTCTACCAGCTGGAGTAGATTTGAGTATTGAAACAGTTTAATTGGTTTAAAAATATAATTATATGTCTGTTGGTTTCGCCAAAAAAATCGGGATGACTAGGCTATTTCTGGAAGGGAAGAGTAGAGCTGTTACAGTCTTGGAGTTTAAAGAAAATTTTGTTTTACAAAAGAAAGTTGTCGATAAGGACGGTTACAATGCTATTCAAGTGGGTAGTGTCAAGAAGAAGAAAGGTACTGCACCTAGGATTGGGCATGTTAGAAAGTACTCTAGCCAGGACTTCGATTTAAGATTTATTGGTGAATTTAGAGATTTTGAAGTTTCTGAAGATAAGTCTATTTTCGATATAAATGATTTTGAAGCAAATGATGTACTGGATATTAGTGGGTCTGCATTTGGTAGAGGTTTTGCAGGTGTAGTAAAGTGGCATAGTTTTCGAGGTCAGCCAGCCTCAAGGGGTCACGATCATGAAAGAGCTCCTGGTTCAATTGGATCAAGGTGGCCTCAACGAGTATTACCTGGAAGAAAAATGGCCGGTCATATGGGTACTAATACTGTAACTCTTAAGAATGTTAAAGTATTAGCTGTTGATCCAGAGTTGGGACTCTTATTTGTTAATGGCTCAGTTCCAGGCAGCAATAGTAACTACCTTAAGATCAGAAAGGTAGAAGCAATGGAAAGTAAATGAAATAATTGATTTGTGATGTCTTTTAAAATTATTATACTAAACGAGAAACTCTTTAAGTCAGTTGCCGCATTTAAATCGCTTACAGATTTTGAAATTAAGCATAAGCTTTTAGCTGAAGTTGTTAGGTCGGAGATGATGAATTTTAGGTCTGGTAATGCTCATACTAAGACTAGGGCAGAGGTTAGAGGTGGAGGCAAAAAACCATGGCGACAGAAAGGTACTGGGAGAGCTAGGCATGGATCAACTAGATCTCCAATTTGGGTAGGTGGTGGAGTGACTTTTGGCCCTCGCAACAAAACAAATTGGTCTAGAAAAATAAATAAATCTGCCAAAGTCTCTGCCTTAAAATCAATTCTGAAAGATCGACTATCAGACAAAAAAGTTTTTATATTTGATTCAGTTGACTTTCCTAAAACTAAATCCGCCATTGAATTGCTAGATAAAATTTCTGATAAATCTAAAACTAGTCGAAAGTCTTCTATAATACTTTATACTTCCGAAGATAAAGAAAAGTTAAATGGTTTTCTATCGAGTGGTGCTAGGCTAATGAACGCAGCTAACTTAAAAATTGTGAATCTGGTTAATTCTCATAATCTGGTTTTTACCCCTAAGGCCTTAGATATTTTGGAAGAAAAGCTTGCTAACTAATTTAAATACTAATTTTATATCGATAATGTCCAAATGCATCTTAGTCCAGACAGAAAAAGCTTATCAAGCCAAATTAAATAATGTCTTTGTGCTTAGTTTTATAGAAAAAAACCTTATGTTGAATAAAATAGAGCTCGAAAAAATTCTTCTCAAGAACGGTTTAGAACCCTTGAAAATAACCACTACAAAGTCGTATCAAAAATTGAAGAGGAGAGGTAAATCTGGAAAGCTTAAATCACAATTTAGACCAAAGAAATACTATGTAAAGCTACAAGCAGGTCAAGCTATTAGTGAAGATACTCTAGGCTTAATCAATGAGAAACTAAATCCATCAGAAGCTATTAAGTAATAAGATTTTATGTCCAGATCAGTTAAAAAAGGTCCCTATTGTAACCCCAAACTAATTGCTAAGGTTGAGGCTTATAAAGCTAGCAATTCTTCTACTCCAATTAAAACATGGAGTAGATCAAGTACAATTCTACCTATATTTGTGGGAGTCAAAGTAAGCGTCCATAACGGAAGAAAGTTTATTGAAGTACTGATTATGGAAGATATGGTTGGTCATAAGCTTGGAGAATTCTCTCCTACAACAACTTTTAAAAAGCACGGCGGTAAGAAAGCTGGTAAGTAGTAAAGATATGTCTAGAGTAAGAGTATATAATCCGACAACCTCGGCTAGAAGAAAAACCTCAGTAATTGTTTACAAAGAAGTTTTAACTGGAGATAAGCCACATAAGAAGTTAATTGTACGCAAAAAGAGTGCTGCGGGTAGGAATGACTCTGGTAAAATAACTGTTAGACATCGAGGTGGTGGAAGCAGGAGGCTTGTAAGAAAAATTAATTTTAAAAGAAACTTTGAGTTAGGGTTTAAAGTCCTGACTGTGGAGTATGATCCTATTAGAACAGCTTTTATTTGTTTAGTTGCTGATTTAAAGACTGGGAAGAAGCACTATATATTGCATTCTAAAGGTATGAATAAAGGTCTTAAGTATAACCTTGATGATGAAATGGTAGATGGAAACTCAGTTTTCCTACAGTCTTTACCTATTGGTACGTTTGTATCGCAGATTGAGATAAATCCAAAGCAAGGTGCTAAGTTAGTCAGGTCTGCTGGTAACTATGCTATCGTCACTGCTAAAGATGATAAATGGGTGACTCTAAAATTACCTTCAGGTGAAATAAGGAAGTTTTTAGGCGAATGTAGGGGTGTAATAAATAAAGTTGGTAATGAAGCTCACGAACTAGTTCGTTTAGGAAAAGCAGGTAGAGTCCGTAACAAAGGTATTAGACCCACTGTTAGAGGTAAAGTAATGAACCCTGTAGACCATCCTCATGGAGGTGGTGAGGCTAGAAATTCGATTGGTATGAAATATCCTAAGACTCCCTGGGGTAAGCATGCTTTGGGTGTTAAAACTAGAAATAAAAAACTCACAAGCAGTAAGTTTATTTTGAAAAGAAGAGCTAAGAAAAGATAATAAGTTTGTAATTTAATTGAAAATGTCTATAAAGTTTACTGCTACAACTGTGTTAAATTATAGCCCAAGAAAAGCTAGGCTAGTTATCAATGTGATAAGGGGTATGAACCTAGAAGATGCTCTTATAACTTTAAAATCACTAAATAAAGGTAAGACTAAAAAAATATACAATTTGTTGACGTCCGCTGCTTCCAATCTAAAATTAGCTGAAAATGATTATCCCAACTATTCAATTGAAGTAATAATAGCTGAAGAAGCACAAAAGCTTTATAGGGTAGTTCCAAGAGCGAGAGGCTCAGCTTTTAGAATTAGGAGAAGATACAGTAGAATAAAGGTTTTAATAGGAAATCAAAAGTTGACATAATTAAGATTGTTGTATTAGTTTAAGCTTATGGGTCAAAAAATTTCAGTTGATTTATTTAGAGCTAAGAAAAAGCTCTCGAATGTCGGTAGCAGCAGTGGGGATCCTAGTCAAATGCAAAGGTCAGTGTGGTTCGCTTCTGGCAGGAGCTATTCTAAATTACTTCTTCAAGATAAGGATATAAGGTATTATCTAAAAAAAGAACTACAATCTGCTGGTCTAGTTGAGGTTATTATTAAGAGGTATTTTAGGAAAGTAGAAATAGTCCTTTATGTAACAAAACCCGGTGTAGTTATCGGTAAAGCAGGCTCTAACATAAATAGGTTGAAAGATACTTTAGTTACCAAGTTTAAGTTACCAAGTAATTTGAGATTAGATATACAGGAGTTTAAAGATCCAAATCGCTCTGCACAAGTAATCGCTTACGAGATATCTGAGGCCCTCAAAAGAAGCATACCTTATAGACGACTCGCCAAAAGTTACTTGGAGAGAATCAGATATTCTGGTGTGCTTGGTGCCAAGATTAGCCTTAAAGGTAGGTTGAATGGTGCGGAAATCGCTAGAAAAGAAGAGTTTCCTTTTGGAAGTATACCTAGACACACTATAGATGCAAATCTTGATTATGCGTTAGTTCATTGCAAAACCAAAGCTGGTATAATTGGTGTTAAGGTTCTGTTGTACAAAGGAGATAAATTCAAAAACTATACTTATTAAGAGAAATGACTGGAATTGTTACATCAAATAAAATGAATAAAGCTCTGGTAGTCACTGTTTTCTCAACCAAGTTGCATCCAAAGTACAAGAAGAGATATAAAAGTAAAAAAAAGTTTACAGTGTCTTGTACAGATTCTTCTAAGTTTAGTGTGGGTGATAAAGTGGAAGTAGTTTCTACTAGACCTATGTCTAAGACTATAAGTTTTAAAGTAGTAGAATAATTTAATTTATGCTCACCCCAAAAAAAATAGTACATAGAAAAGTATTTAACAGGTATGGACAGAAGCGCCGTGGTCAGCTTACCCGAGGTGCGTTTCTAGTTTTTGGTGAGTATGGGCTCAAGGCAGTTTCTAGTTCATGGCTAACTAGCAGGCAAATCGAATCTGCCAGAAGAGTAATAAGTCGAAGATGTAAAGGTGCTAAGATACACATTAGAGTACACCCGTCCCGACCAGTTACTGCTAAAGGTGATAATGCTACTATGGGATCAGGAGTTGGTAACATAGATTATTTTATGTTTCCAGTAAAACCAGGGCGTATAATATTCGAAGTTAGAGGTGCTTCAGAAGATAGAGTGAAAGAAGCATTTAGAATAGCTGGTCATAAGCTACCATTCTTAACTAAAATGGTATATAAAGATAATTTTTAATAGTTGATTTATGCTTCAGGAAAGAACAATACTAAATATAGCTGATAATTCAGGAGCAACCAAAGTAATGCTGTTTGCTGTTAACGGTAAGAATAATCGTAGATCTGTTGGCGTAGGAGATATAGTTGTAGGATCCGTAAAGAAATCAACAGTTGGTAGTAAGGTTAAAAAAGGTTCGGTGGTAAGTGTTTTAATAGTCAGGACTAGAAAAAAGCAGCAAAGAAAAGATGGAAGTAGTATTAAATTTAGTGATAATGCAGCAGTAGTAGTGAATAAAGCTAGTAAGGAACCTGTAGCTACTAGGGTTTTTGGACCTGTCGCAAGAGAGTTGAGAGAGATGGGATATTCAAAAGTAATATCGTTAGCAGAGGAAGTACTCTAAGTCCTAAAATGTGAAAATATGTCTATCGCAAGAATTCAATCAGGAGATCAAGTTAAAATTATATCAGGCAAATTTAAGGGTACTTTGGGCACAGTAACAAAGGTTTCTAAATCTGTTGACAAAAGAGGTATTAAAAGAGTTAGAGCTTCAATAAGCAGTGTACCGAAAATTGCAAAATTCAGAAAATCATCTGTTTACCAAGGTCAAAAATATCCCGGTATGCAAACTGAGACAGATAGGTTGATAGATGTATCTAACCTCTCTTTAATCACGGCAGATGGTAAACCGTCAAAAGTGAAAATTATCGTAGAGAAGAACGGTAAAAAAACTAGACTTCTGAAAAAAGATGGTGAAGTTGTCGTAAAAAACAAGTTAGCGTCAAAAGTTGATTCGAAAGATGAGCAAAAAAATGTTGACCATTCTTAAAATATATAT
>JBCDGH010000004.1:0-53247 GCA_038751365.1 Patescibacteria group bacterium
ACGAACTTATTATATCGCTGGGCTATTCAAAGTCTGAAGCAATATTATACGTTTCAGGTTTAGAATTAGGAACAACTACTGTAATGAAGTTAGCTGAGAAAGCAGATATTAAGAGACCTACGGTGTATAAGTTAATGGAGAAACTTATACTTAGTGGGTTGTTTAATAAAGTAGAAAAGGGATGGAAGGTGTATTTTGAAGCATCTCCACCAAAGCATCTCTACTCCCTTTTAGAATCAAAGAAAAATAAGTTGAATGTTTTATATCCTCAACTTCATAACCTGTTTAAAAATAAAAACACTTCAGGCATTCAATATTTTCAAGGAATTAAGGAAATAAAACTCTTATATCTTGAAATATTATCAGAAGTTAGGTTTTCTCAACCCTATAAAGTCATTGGAAATCAACAGCTATTTATAAAGCTTGATAAACCCTTTTTTAACAATTTTATAAACGATAGAAACAATCTTAACCCACAAGTAAAAATGATTCTGAATGATTCTGAAGAATCACATCTTGCACTACAATACCAGAGAAGATCGAATGTCAAGATAAAGCTTTCACAAAACCTTACTACATTTAACAGCAACATCATTATCACTCCACATAAAGTCATTATTCATAATTTGGAAGAACCGACAAATGCATTTGTTATTTCTCAAGAGTCAATCATTTTAAGCTTTTCAAATTTATTTGATCTACTCTGGGTAATGCTAAAAAGATAAGAAACTTACGTAAGATTATAATAAAGCAAATATTAAGTTTACTGGTTTAGTTGGTAGTTGTTTATTCTAACTCAGTTCGTTATTTATAATATTTACTTCTCTAATAACTTGAAAATGCTCATCAGCAGTTTCCGCAAAATACTTCTTGCCAGTAACATCACTTACAAAGAATAGATAGTTATTTTCATCCGGATTAAGGGTAGCTTGAATATTGTCAACTTGAGGACTAGTAATCGGACCTATTGGAAAGCCGACATTTTGGTAAGTATTATACATAGTCTTAGCCAGAGGTGAATCTAATAGCATACAGTTTTCTACCTCAAAAGTCTGCTGACAAAGCTTTTTACCAGTTCCATACTCAGCAGTAACATCAGATTGCCACTTCATATCCTGTTCTAGCCTATTATAAAAGACACCGGCCATAATTTTTCTCTCTTGAGATAGTTCGTCTTTGGTTTCAGCAGTTACTCCTTTAGTTCGGCCAGTCTCTTTCTCTAAAACTGAAGCTAAGGTGACTACATCGTAAAAACCTTCCCTAGTAATCTGATCCTCAATTTTTGACCACACTTTATTGTTAAAATTATTTAAAAAGGTCTGAAAAACTTGCTTAGGATCCATAGACTCAGTGAAGTTGTATGTGTCTGGATATAAATAACCTTCCAAATAATATTTCGCACAACTACCAATGTCACCATAATCACAGCTTAGAGGCTCAGGTAAGAAAGGGTATTTGCTAATATCATAGACTTCATGCTGATTAGCTAAGGATTCTAAATCTTCCTTAGAAGCTACTTTTTTCTCAGCTAGTTTATCTATCATCTGATCAAGAGTCTCACCTTCTTTAAAAGTAATTTTAACTTCTGGCTTACTGTTTAGTTCTGCTAGTTTCTGACTAATATCGTTTGACTGTGATCTAATTTGTAACATAACACCTTCTGGTGAGTCTGGTAACTCTAAAGTATAATTGCCTTGTTGAATTGTATTGAATGAGTTTAGCCTTGCCTGTAATAATAAAGAGTTTTCACTTGGAATTACTTCATCTTCAGCCAAAGCATCAGCTACAGTCTCTACACTATCACCTGAAGCTACTACTAACTCATAACTACCTTCTGGAGAGCCACTTGGAGTAATAAAATAGTAAGCAATAATATTATAACCTACCGAAATAAAAATACCAACTATTATAATTATAATCGATATTGTAAAGATTCTGCGAATTGGTTTGGAGAACATACCAGTCTAAACTTATTAAATACTAGTTATACCGTTGTCAAATCTGAGTTTGACATTTGAGCTTTTTGAGTTCAGGCTAATTAAGATTAATCATTGTTAATTCTATATTAAGCGAGCCTAATAATATGAAAATTCAGAATTATAAATTACTAGATTGCGGTAACCAAAAAAAGGTAGAAATTCTAGGAGAATATAAAGTCATAAGACCTTGTCCTCAAGCAATATGGAAACCATTTGCTACAAATTTATGGCAATATGTAGATGCAGAATTCGTCAGAGAAAATAGCGAAAAAGGCGTCTGGAGACAGATCTCAAAAAATAAAATGAAGTCAAATTGGCTACTTAAATCACCAAGTGAGTTGTGCTGGAACATAACTCCAAATGAATTCGGAAATATAGGTATATTCACTGAGCATTGGAAATATTCTACCGAGCTGATTAGCCAACTAGATCAAACGCAAAAAGTTCTCAGTTTATTTAGCTACGCAGGATCTAATGTCATGAATTTGATCAAACAAGGATTTAAGGTGACTGCTGTAGATTCTTCCAAAAATGCTATGGAAATGTACACTTCAAATATTGAACTCAACGGTTTATCCAGGGATGGGCAAAGATTGATTCTAGAAGATGTCTATAAGTTTTTAGCCAGAGAAATC
Organism: Patescibacteria group bacterium; assembly: GCA_038751365.1. Lineage (GTDB taxonomy): Bacteria > Patescibacteriota > JACMRA01 > JACMRA01 > JACMRA01 > JBCDGH01. The sequence goes on from JBCDGH010000004.1 coordinate 2,615, forward strand.
AGGCGCGAAGCTAAATATGGATGTATTTTCTTAGATGCACCCAGCTACGGCAGAGGTACTAAGGGTGAGATATTTAAAATTGAAGAGGACTTAGTCAAACTACTAGAAAGCGCAAAACAATTAATAACCAACGATGGCTATATAGTAATCACCCTCCATTCACCTCGCTTCACACCCATAATTCTGGAAGTATTATGTAAGCAAATTTTTGAGGACAAATCCGTGGAGGTCAGTGAAATTATTCAAATGTGCGAATCAGGAGCTAAGCTTCCAAGTGGATTTTTGGTTAAAGTTCATTAACTGTGCAATATATCATCGGTATCGACGAAGTTGGAAGAGGAGCTCTAGCAGGTCCGGTGTTTCTAGCTGGGGTAAAAATTCCTAATACATTCCCTCTGTATACTTATGATCACAGTCAAGATCCAGAATTTGATTCTACATACTTAGAATTCAAAAAGGTAAGAGACAGTAAAATGCTATCAGCTAAGAAGAGAGATGAAATATATAATTTGATTCAACAACAAAAGATTCAGCAATGCTTGGTATCAGCTAGTAGTGAGCTGATTGATAATTACGGGATTGGAGTATGTCTCAGCCATATGAATGCTATAATCATCAATAATCTAAATCCAAAGTTTGATGGTAAAATAATAATTGATGGTAAAATAATACTGCTTACTGAGCTAAACAACCTGCTAACACAATCTATCTTTCAGGAAAATAACTTTAGTTATAACACAAAGGAGGTATCCTATCAATCTCGATCTATACAAAAATCCACAATAATAAGAGAAAACAAAGCGGACGATAAATACTTGAGTGTGGCTCTAGCTAGTAACCTTGCGAAAGTAGCAAGAGATAGTCTAATGACAAATCTTAACTCATTATATCCCCAGTATCAATGGCAAAACAATAAAGGCTACGGCACCTTAAAACACCGACAAGCCGTACACGAAGAACCTAAAAACCCCTATCTCAGACAAACATTTCTTGGTAAAATCATAGCTAATAAGCATAAATAGTAGCTAGACTCATAAATTGCCCGTTGCTCTTAATACTTCATATGTGACATAGAGTACATAGCTAGTCATCAAAATTACACTAACTGCTTTACCTAGATGAAACTTTTTGCCAACCATAACTAACACCAGTGAAGCAGTGGCTGAAATAAGTAATATAATCGAAGAGTTAAGGTTGTTGGTATCTACCTCTAAGTCTTGACCTCCAGCTAATAGCGATCCCACTAACCAGGTCAACCCAAGGTTAGCTAAAATATCAAAAATATTACTACCTACTGCATTGGAAATAGCGGTATCGCCATAGCCTTCCCTAGCTGTTTTTAAACTAGCTAGTAAATCCGGAACAGAAGTACCGAAAGCTAAAATGGTCAAACTTATAATCACTGGAGATACTCCTAAACTCTCTGCTACTCTAGTTGCGCTACTGAGCATAAGGGTACTAAATAAGACTACACCAAGTACTGATATGAGTATATTCCAGATTACTTGCAAAGTCTTAGCTTCATCCGTACTACCAAGATCAAAAAATAGTTTACTAATAAGTTTTGTAATAAAGTTAGATACTTTCCAACTAGCTTTGTGGATACTTAGCTTAACCTCTTCCGCATTATCCAATTCCTTAAGATACTCTGTATGTGACTCTTGATCTTCTTTAATCACGTTTGGATCTATATTTTTATCAATCCACATCAGTGCTTTCTTCCATTGTGAGACAATAAGTGAATAGCAAACAAATACTAATAATAAACCAGCTGATTCTAAAATCGTCACCCTAGAATCAAGAACTGCAAAGTAAACTACTAATACAGACAAGAGATAATATAACATGTCACGAATGACTGAAGGCCATGATAACTTCTTGGTAGTGTACCATGCTGAAGCTCCTACGATGAATAGAATAGAAAACAGAGCAGAACCAATTACAGTCCCAGGACCCATAGATGCTTGACCAGTATTACCACTAAATGCGGCTAAAATAAGCGCCATAGCAGAAACTGACAATTCTGGAGCAGAGGATACGAAAGAAATAATTGTACCTGTCTGATCATCAGTCCAGTTAAATTTATTTTTAAGCGTATAAACTGCTGGAACTAAAAATAGATCTACCACAGTTCCTAAACCATAGAAAGTAAGTATAATTAGAATAAAATCAAGCATGTTTATCAATATAACAGCTAATATTTAAAGTGGAAATTATACTGTAGTCAAATGTTAATCAACCAACGATCACGAACTACGCACAATTCAAAACCATATAGGCAAACTATAGCTCAGAGACAATGCGGCTAGAAAATGAACAAAAGCATCTAGTATTTAGGGGTTTGATAATTAGACAAGAGTGGTTGAGTTTGGAAGAAATATACTGGATTAACTAGCTTGTATAAGGGTATAAGTCTCATACTTGACATCTTATTCTAATCAGATTACAATTTTATTATGACTCCAATACCAGTTACTATGACTCAACTTTTAAAAGACCCGCACAGCATCCAAACTATGATTGAAGAAGGTAAAGATTTGATGGTTTTCTCTCGTTCTAAGGCAGTTTTTAAAATAACTCCACCAGAGCCAGTAATAAAGAAAAATAAGAAAAAGTTCGTTATTCCAACAATTTCTTTTCCAATAAAAGGAAGTCTGAGCAGAAGTGAAATGTATTCTAAAGACTCTTGGCTTGATAGAGAGGGTAAAGATAAAAAAATTTAAATTTAGGAAAAATATGACAAAAGTCTTACTGGATACGAATGTTTTGGTGTATGCAGTCAATCCAGACTCTGAATTTCACCAGCAAGTCAAGGACTTTATATTGGGTTTAGTAGAAAAAGAGATTAAAACCTATATTCCAGACAAATCTCTTTATGAATTTTACAGAGTGCTATCCAGTCAAGTTTTAAAAAAATATTTTACTCAAGAAGAAGCTAAAAAAACTTGGAAAACTTTTGCTTTTAGTGAATTTTTTGAAATTGCATATTCAGATGAAGCTATTCTCAGAACTACCGACAAACTGTTAGATAAGTTTCCAAATTATCATGTTTTTGATATGCAAATCATGGCTTGTGGTTTAGTAAATAGGGTTAATACAATTTTCACTAAAAATCTTAAAGATTTTCCTAGAGTTAATGAGGTTACCATTGTTGATCCGACAATTGGTTAAGGTCTCTAAACCACTATACTACCGAATTGTATCATATCATGAGGCTTTTATTGTCTACTAGTTTTTAATCTTTTTCAATTTTTTGTAGCACGTAACATCACCTGTCGTAAAAAACAAGGCTCTAGACCAAGTTCTGAAAATATGCATTAATCCTACAATCTAGCCAATTTAGGCTGGAGCTTTACATTATAAAATTTCGAGGTAACTGGAATGGAAACTTTAATAATTCTATATGTTTCACCGACTGATGTGGGTCCTTTGAGATTTGGTATACAAGAAATGAGTACGCAAACTTTTAGGATTGTTAATCATGTAATGAGAAGATATTTACAACTTCGTGAGAAAGATAAAAAAGTAATGATCTTTATCACAGGTGCAAATAGAGATTATAAACCAAAAGTATCATATTTTAAGCAAAAAATTTGCGAGTTGTTGGGAAAACCAGTAGTAAAGAAATCTGTAGGTTCATCCGAGCAAGAACTAATTAAAGAGTACTTGAGGTTACAGTATTGGGTAAAAAAAGATGATTTGATTATAGACGGCTTAGAAACAAAAAACACTTTAGATCAAGCTAGCTCTGTCCAAGAGTACTTGGAAACAGAAATAGCTGATGAGTTTAATGTTGAATTGGAAGTATTTGCCTGGGAGTATAACAGTTTTACACTTCTTTCCCACGGTCAACGAGTAATGTTCACATTTAAAAAAATGTTAAGGAGACAAATAAAATCAGGGCTAAAGATAACTTACCATCCAGTTTTTGAAAGGTTTGGAAACGAAAGAACAAATTCACAGGATCATCTAAGAAGCCCGATAAAGTGGGCAATATTCAATACCCTAGCTTGGGCGGTTACAATTTGGAAGCTTCGTTAAATTTTTATGTAAAGGGTAGTTTATTAATTTAAGCTACTTTTTTTATACCCCTGCTGTCTTGTAAACAAGAACCCTACCTAGACTGCAACCTAGATAGGGAAGTATTTTTGTTTAGTGATTTTAGTTTTGATCTAGAAATAAACTAGCGGCGTAGTAATCTTGATTATTATGAGTAACCATTGCCATATGATAATGATCACCTGCAACCTTACAAACAATGTAGCTACCGGAATCATAAACATTAGCACTCGCAGAAGTAGAGAGTACAACCTCAGTCTGGTAGCTTACAGCTTTAGCTATACTACAATCTCTGTTACGAAGATTTAATCCCAAGGGTGAATTGACAGTAAGTGTATTAGTCTCATTTGCTACGAAGCTTAAATTTTGACCGTAAACTGCTTTTGTGTATTTTTCAGCTACGAACGTTCCTGCGTCAAGTCCTATGTTGGAATACTCGATCATTTTGTAATCTTGACCGTTAATATTACAATTAATAACCGTATCGGATACCTTGGTTAATTTAAGTTCATACTGAGCAAGGTCTCTGACGTTACAATTTTCATCTCGAACGTTCAAACCTGACCTGGCAGTAACCACTCTTAACGATGGGTGACTAAAAGTACTATCTGCAAACGTATTTAAATTTGAAACTGACATTATGACAGTCATAGCTAAGGCTAAGATGAACATTAATTTTTTGGACATAAATAAAATATAGTAAAGAAGTTAATAAAATAAATTGTAGATTAATAAGCGCTTTTTGGTCTACATTAACTTAGTACACCAGTGTGACAAAATAGAAGTGTATACAGGATCAATCACTAATTTTACATTATCACCCCGCCACCTAGCATATACTTCCCACTATAAAATACAACACTTTGACCTTTGGCTATAGCTCTAACTGGCTGCATGAAAGTTACGCTTAACGCATCAGAATCTAAAATCTGCAAATAACATTTTTCTGGAATTTGACGATACCTAATCTGAGCTTCGATTTGTTGGTATTTTTTAAGGTATTCATCTATATCAACCGACCAGTTCGAACTTTTAACGACGCAACGATCCTGAAATAAACTAGATTTCTGAGTTTGATGAGATACAATAACTTGATTTGTTTTGATATTAATCTCCACAACATACCACGGGCCTCCGGACAATCCCAATTGCCCACGCTGCCCAATTGTGTAGAGATAAGCACCATCATGGGTACCTAGTTTATTTCCATCTTGATCTATAATCTGACCTGTTTGTTTACCCAGAGTTTGCAAAAGTAATTCCCTTAGCGGAGTTTTACCAATAAAGCAAAGTCCCTGAGAATCAGGCTTAGAGGCAGTTATCAAGTTTAGATTTTTGGCATAGCTCCTTAGCTCTGTTTTAGAAGCAAACTCACCTGCCGGAAATAAAATATGATCGAGCTGCTTTTGTTTGATACCCCACAAGAAATAACTTTGATCTTTGTTTGAGTCTTTTCCTCTAGCAATTACTTTTTGGTCACCAGCAGCCTCTAGCAAAGCTAGCCTAGCATAATGCCCTGTCGCTACATAGTCTGCCCCTAAGCTCATAGCTCTATTATAGAATACACCAAATTTAATAGTAGAATTACACATCACATCAGGATTGGGAGTTTTGCCTATAGCATACTCATTCAGCATATATTGCACTACATTTTGCTTGTAATCGTTTTCAAAATCCCAAACCTCGAAGGGAATACCGATTTTTTTAGCTACTAGCTCTGCATCTCTAGCATCATCTTCCCAAAAACACCCATACAAATCCTCTGAGACTCCCAAGCCCTTTAATTGCTCCAGAGACCAGCACTTCATAAAAACTCCGACCACATCGTACCCTTGCTCTTTCAGCCTAGCTGCTGCTACAGACGAATCAACCCCGCCTGACAACATTGCGTATACTTTCTTACCTGACATTTTTAATTCCCTATAATTATACTATGCGATTCTCTTAGTGTTAGCAGATTTTTTTAGATTTGTCCTGCCAGATTTTCTACTAGATACATTCAGTAAAATACCTACACTAATATAGTTAAGCAATATCGATGAGCCACCAATGGAAACGAAAGGTAAAGGCAGACCTTTTAAGGGTATCAATCCCGTAATTCCTGCCACATTAACAAAAGCCTGAGTAGCAATCCATACACCTATACCTACTGCCAGAGCTTTACCGCCTGGGTCTTCAGCCTCATCGGCAATTTTTAAGGCTCTATATAAAAACACTAAGTATAAACTCAAAAATAAGCTTGTAAATACAAACCCCATCTCCTCTCCAATTATTGAGATAATACCATCAGTAGTAGACTCGAACAACATACCCCTTTGCTTAAACTCACTATTCCCATAACCTTTACCCCACATTCCACCATTCTGGATAGCCAGTCTTACATAAAATATCTGACTTGCTTGAGCACTAGATGGTGATAAAAATGCTGTTATTCTTTCTCTTCTGTAATCTACTGCAAAGACTGAACTTAGACCTACAAGTAGCATAATGAGTACAATTGTAAAAACAATTCTGAAAGGTACTTTCGACACCCACATTACAGTTATCAAAATCCCAAATGTCAATAATACACTACCTAAATCTGGTTGAACCAGAGTCAGAAAACCAGCAAGTATAAAAGCATAAATTGGACGCTTTAATTTCATCCAAGTCAGCTCCTCAGCATCGTACTTTTGAATTGTAGAGGCGAAGAAGATCAGCAAAGTTAATTTTGCTAACTCAGAAGGCTGAAAGGTAAGTCCAGGAATTCTGATCCAACGAATAGCCCCACCACCTTGATAAGGTCTTATTGGTGAGATTTTGACGAAGTCTAACACTTCTTTACGTATTTGAGCTGCCTCAGATACTGGTTTTTGGAAAGTCATCACATCTACTACCAGAGCAAATATCCCCACAAAGCCCAACAGTAGAAAGGTAAGAAAAAGTAAGGTTCTTGCATGCTTAAACCAAACATGGTAGTCAATCTTAGCTAGTATAAAAGCCAAGACACCACCAATCCAGACACCTAATAGCAGTTGTTTTTGGAAGGCAAGCTGAAATACAGCAGGTCCTTTTACGGATAAACCACTAGCAATGAAAGCCAAACCGCCCATGCTTAATAGTATCACAGTAGCTAATAAGGTCCAGTCGTAAGAAATAGTTTTATCGGCTACTTTCTTAAAAAACTCTGGTCTATAAAATGATTTCACTGCTAAATAGTAAGCCTTGAAGCCCTAAGTTTTGTCAAATACTCATCTCCATCAGCTAAGCACAAACCTAGCCGACAACTCAGCAGCATAGTTTTGAATACTAGCTATGTTATTTTGGTACTCTTGAGTCTTAAGTAAATTAGTGGATAAGATAACATAACCAGGCGTTTGACCCTCTAACTCACGAATGTCTGCCATTATAGGCTCTAACGTCAATTCGCTCAATTCCTTAAAAAACTTAGTTAAGCTATTCTTAAGGTTAACTGATTGTGGATCTGTACTCCGCCTTGGAATCTTATTATTTAAAACCTTTAGACGAGAATTTAACGCTGATAGGCTTTCTAACTGCTCAGAACTATAAGAACCTGATTTTGTATAGGAATTACTTTGAGTAATTAACCGATCTAAACTTTGATCTACTTCTGTAACACTCTCGTTAGCAAAATTGACTAGATCCTGTGCCTGTCTAGCAGATGAGTAGCCATTATACCAAACTGAAATTATAATAAATAATAGAAAACCAAAAAATAGTACTACACTTATGTGTTGTTTGAGTAACAAAGTAATTTTAGACAACATACTAGCTAAGATTTGCTACTACGTTTTAACCTGTTTAAACTTTACTGACAAATTCGATTTTCCAAGAATTGTGTAAATTCCTGTTTTAGATCTTCTCTATTTAAAGCAAAATCAACAGTAGCTTTAAGAAAACCTACCGGAGTACCACAGTCATAACCTGACTTTTCTGCTCTCAAAGCATACAGTTCTTGTCCTGCATTGGTCATTTTAACAAAAGCATCAGCTACTCTTATCTCTCCATCACCTGCTGTAGATTCGGCTTGCTCAAGATGATTCCAGACAGTTTTATCTATCACTGCATAACCATTATTGATCATATTTGAAGGAGCTTGATCAATCGGTGGCTTTTCTACAAAACCATTCACTTTAACAATTTCCTTACCTTCAGAACTCGAATCATAATCTACAATACCATATTTAGATACTTTCTCTTGTGGCACGAAGTCGGTAGCGATTACTGGCTTACCAAACTCTCCGTAGAATTTAATTAGCTTATCTAGAGTCTGATTTGAAGAGGGCATTATATAGTCAGGAAAGACTACTAAAACTGGTTCATCTAAATCAATAAAAGACTTGGCACAAAGTAAAGCGTGACCATCACCGTGCTGTACTGGTTGCCTGACATAAGCAAACTCGGCTAACTTAGATATTTTCTCTACATTGCTTAGCAAGTCATGTTTTCCTTTTTCTACTAGAGTAGACTCTAATTCATAGCTTTTATCAAAGTGATTCTCTATGGCATTCTTACCTCTTCCTGTGACGAATATAATATCTTCAATACCTGCTTGCACTGCCTCCTCAACTAAATATTGTATGATTGGCTTATCAATAATCGGCATCATTTCTTTTGGTACAGATTTAGTTATTGGTAAAAAACGTGTACCGAACCCAGCTACTACAAAAATTGCTTTTTTAACTTTAAACATACTAAAATAGATATAATATTAAACTTACTAATTTGTCTGGCAAAACAAACAATGCACAAACTATTTGAATATTTTTATATAGCTGTCAATGCATACAGGATTATAAATAGGTCTTTCCTTGACAAAAGCTACATCACATATTCTTAGTGTGTAACTACCTAGCTAATCACTAAAGCTATTTGACTAAGCACTAAAATAGTTCTTTTTTCGATAATATGGCGAATTATTTTCTTGCTAAATCTGATCCAGATTCTTATTCAATCGATGACTTCGAGCGTGAGGTAGAAACTAATTGGGATGGAGTTCATAATTACGCCGCGATTAAGGTGATAAAAAGTTGGAAAATAGGAGATTTAGTTTTGATTTATCACTCTCAAGGAGAGAATTCTATTGTAGGAATTTCCAAAGTCACAAGCTCACCAATAAAAGATAAAGATGACCCGAGAGGCATTAGCTGGTGCGCCAGATTAAAGCTAATTAGGAAGTATCCAACTAGTAAGCGCATAAGCTTAAAAGAAATAAAGGCTAGCGGTCTGTTCCCAGATTTTGCCTTGGTTAGACAGAGTAGACTATCGACTATGGCTTGTCCTGATAGTTTTATAGAATGGTTAAAGCAAAAAGGGGTCAATATAGCTTGAGGAATATGCCAGAATCAGAAAGTCTAAAAAAAGTAGTACTAACCGGTAAACATAAAGATTTATTAGAAAAACTAAGCGACTCTGAACTTTACTTAAGGAACACCTTTGGTCAAAACCAAGAATCTATTTCTGGGCTAATGAATCAAGGTGTCCAAAATGCCTTTGTTTACTTACAGCGAAATAAGCTCGGTCAGCAACTTAGTATTTTTGAAGAGAATAATTTGTTCAGCACAGTTGTAGATTTACAAAATAAGCTTGGACTGAAAGACCTGCCTAGGCAAATTGAGTGTTATGATATTTCACATATATCTGGTAAATTTGTGTACGGATCTATGGTCACTTTTTACGACGGTAGACCCCAGAAGAAAATGTATAAATTGTTCAAAACCAAAGAGCAGAATAATGACTTTGAAAATTTAAAGGAAGTATTAAAAAGACGATTTCAAAGAGCTATCGACTGGGAATTAGAAAATCAAAAAAGCCCTAAAGATAAACCTAACCCTTGGAAGTTAGCTGATTTGATAATTGTTGACGGTGGGAAAGGTCAACTAAGCTCTGATTTAGAGGTTCTCGAAGAGTTTAAAAAGCAGTTTAAATCACATGGATTGGATTTTCAAGTAGAAATATGCTCTCTGGCTAAAAGAGAGGAAGAGTTATTTTTGCCTTATAAGTCTGAACCAATAATAGTAGAAGGGAAAACTAGATTTTTAATTCAACGAATTAGAGATGAAGCTCATAGATTTGCTATTACTAACAATCGTAAAGCTCGACTAAAAACTATCAAAAGAAGCCAATTAGACGAAATAGCTGGCATAGGTCAAGTAACCAAAGAGAAACTACTAAAGACTTTTGGCTCAGTCGAGAATTTGATAACTAGCCTAGACAGAAATCCCGAGCTTGTATACGAGCTTGTAGGTAAAAATATTACCCAAAAATTAAAAGCTCATTTCGGCATATGAAGTCTCACACTAATAAAAATTACTTTAAATATATTATTGGTATATTTTTTGCAGTCTTAATTGTTCTCGGTATTGTAGCTATCAATTCTGCCAATCAAAAACTTGTACACAATGATGGTGAGCAAAAAAATATTTTAGAAGATGAAGTAGAAGAGATAGATACCGTTGAAGAAGCGATTGAAAAACCCAAAATTCCACCAGCACAGTTAAGATTAAACACAGTGTTTTTTGGAGATGTATTCTGGGGCAGATACGTTGATGACTGGTCAAAGGCTAGTCCACTTAGCTTTGCATACCCTTTTTCTGGATTAGATACCTTTGAGAAAAATAAAGAAGATGTCTGGATTGCCGGTCTAGAATGCCCGATTACTTCTACATATTTAAGTTCCAAGGAGCAGGATTCTACTTTAAAATTTAGTTGTCCTGTAGAGTATACACCTGAAGCCGCTAAATGGTTTGAGGCTTTTACTCTAGCTAATAATCATACAGATAACATGGAAGAGGTAGATGGTTTTGCGCAAACTAAAGCAAATTTAGAAAAAAACGGAATTCAATATTTTGGACACTATGACAATTCGGTTAAAAAAGATATCTGCGAGGTCTTAAGCTTCAGAGCTACTAATATTTATTCTGATCCGACCCACTCAAATAATGACACGACAGCTAAGCATATCCCAATTGCCATGTGCGGTTTTCAAAATATTTTTAGACTACCTAAAGAAGATGAATTGCAAGTGATAACTGAGTATGCAAAATATTTCCCAACTATTGCTCTACCTCATCAAGGTAAAGAATACACTTATAAAGCCGACTCCTTGCAACAGACATATAATCGCAGGCTAATTGATTTGGGAGCAGACGCAGTAATAGGCAACCATGTACACTCAGTGCAAAATACAGAAGCGTATAAAGGTAAGCTAATTATTTACTCTCTCGGCAATTTTATATTCGATCAGCAATTCTCAGCTCAAGTCACTCAAGCTATTGGAGCTAATTTAGATTTTTTGTTCGAGAATGACTCAGACCTACAAAAATACTTAGAATTTTCTGAATCTTGTAAGCAATTCCAAGACTCCTGTCTTGAACAAGCCCAATCCTTAAAACTAAACAAACCCAAATTTAGTATCAAATACGATATTATAGGAAGCGATAACAGCAAAAAATTAACAAAAAAAGCTTCAGACGCAGTATTCCAAGGCTTAAAAACAAGAACAAATTGGGAGCGAACTAAAGCTCAACTAGAATAAACATAGCTATACGGTTTTTTCACCATCTTGAAGCTGGATTGTAATAGACCCTTTTTGGAGATCTGCAATCTTCTCTCTGACTTTACCTTCCTGCTTAATAAGGGCATAGCCTTTTTTCAAAATATTTTCAGGATTATGTAAGCTTATTTTGCTTGCTATCAAGCTAAAATTGTTTTTACTATTTTCTAGTCTATCACTAATATTTTTTAATGACTGCTGATATTGAGCATCAGTTTGTGTACTTAAGTTTTTGATAGTGTCAATCACTATGGGTTCAAATTGCTTAATGGACTTTAGTTGATAAATATTTTGATTTAAGTTGATTTTCACCAAAGTTAGACTATTTTGCCATAATCGTTGAGTTTCCACTTTTGTTTTACCTATAAAAGACGTTACAGTGTTGCCAGTTCTTTCAGTAACCAACTTAGTAGATTGCACATGTCTCTGAACCAATGATAGAATAACTGTCTGAATATTACTAGCTACTCTGGTGTAATCTTGCTTTCTAGCAAAAAAATATGAATCAAAATAACTACGATAATTTTCTAACTTTTGTTCTACATCTAGTGCAGACATACTGCTAAGCTCTGCTGCCTGACTGGGTGTAGATGCCCGCAGATCAGCCGCCAGTTCTACCAAAGTCGTATCTCTCTCGTGACCTATAGCTACTATAGTCGGTCGATTTATACCATGGACAGCCCTGACTACTTTTTCAGAATTGAATACCACCAAATCATCTTGACTACCCCCACCCCGAGTAAGAACTACCGTATCTATATTATACTTTTCAGTTAATTTATTAGTTAGTGCTAGGCTCTCTAGAATTTCAGCCTCAGCACCTACGCCTTGGGTTTTGATTGCTAAGTGATAAATCTTGATTCCGCCTCTCCTCTGCCCTAGAACTTTGATATAGTCGCTTAAAGCTGCACTTATTGTACTAGCTAGCAGTAATACCGATCTTGGCAGTTTACTCACAAGCCTCTTTCTAGTTTCATCAAATATCCCCTCACTTCTTAATTTACTCTCTAGCAACTTCAAATTTCTTAATAACTCACCCTCACCGCTCAGTTGTAATTTATGAACATCAAAGTAGATTCTAGAATTCTTGACTGACATCTTGAATTTACCAGTGATTCTGACCGCCAAACCCTCATTAAGGGGAAATCCGGAGCGTATGACCACACCTCCAAAAACCCAACAGTCTAACCTACTATCCTGCTTGTCCTTAACTGAAAAAATATACATTTGCCTGACAGCTCTGACCTCAGAAATTTCACCTTCTAGAGTATATTCTTGCTCACCTACCAACCTCTTTACTAAGTTTAAGGCTTCGGTAACACTTAGTATTTTTACACTTTGTTCTAGATTCGTCCCAGTTTGTTTGCGCTGAATTTTGTCTAGGGTACTTTCTAATATCAACCAGGTTTCTCTATCGGATTCAGCTAACTGCCATTTTTGGAGATCGTCTAAATTATCTTTAGTAGCCAAAAAGGCAATTCCTTGAGCCACTTTACGCCTTATCTGAACACTGCTATGGTTCCGTAATTCTAGAAGTTGCTCTAAATATTCTGTTTTTTTGTGAGTAAATATCCAGTTAATTTGGGGTAATAGCTCTTTAGCTTTCAGCTTAGGGTTTAAAAAATCATCTATGTTTTGATTACTTACTGATTGATTCTTTTTATCACTAATTGTCTGTAAAAACAAATCTGACATGATCTTTAGAGTGCTTTTATCAAAGATTTGTGTCAAATATTATTCAATACCAGGCGAATCCACCATTCAATGGCGGAATATTCACCACCAAACGGTGGATTTGTCAAATTCATGGATTTACTAGCCTGAGGCATAAAAAACCACTCTCAACAAATTAATGGAAAGTGGTTACAATAAAATTACTTAGTGACTCAGCTTAATTCAGCTTCTTGGTCTCATGAATAAAGTCACATAAGACAATGATAAACCGCCACCTGCCAACAAGTAGGTGAGTAATATGTGAATCATTTGGTTATTATAAACTTTGACTTCATCGCCGTTTACTTTCAATAGCGGAGTAGAAATATATCCTCCTTTGAGTTCTGGCTTATTAAAAAAATTAAGTGTAGCTGGGGACAGTCCCGCTGCAATGATCAACAGTGTTAGGGCTTTATTTCTAAAATCTTGCATTTTACTATCACCTCTACAAAAAGTTTTCAGTTACTAAACATTGAAGTAACTTATTTCATATCTTAGCATAATCTATAATATTTGGCAACTTGAAGCCTTATACAACAAATACTAAGACCTTAAAGCTGGTTTCTCTATTTCAAACTCAATTTCTGGAATACTATCGTCAATCTTCTGCTCACCAAGATTAGTGATAAATAATGTAGCAAAGGTAAGTACCCCTAACCTACCTATCAGCATAAATAGGATCATAATTATCTTAGAAGTTTCACTAAAGGCATAATAATTACCACTGGGTCCAGCTTGAGCTATTCCGCTAGCGATGGCAGGTCCAATATTACCCAAGACAGCTATCGAGGCAGTAAAAGCCGAACTAAAATCAATACTAGCAGTAACTCCGTTTGTATAAGTTACATTTGGGCTAGTAGCCAATATCAACACTCCCCCAGCCAGAAATAGAATAAAATAAAACACCATATGCACTAATACCAAAATCGAAGAACGAAGATCATATTTAACCCCATCTAGCACTGAATTCGGGTTATATTTTCCTGTAAGCAGACCTTTGATTTCCTCAAAAGATAACCTGAAAAGTACAATAAACCTAGATATTTTTAGACCCCCAGCCGTAGACCCCACCATACCTCCTAAGAAATAACCTATAAACAACAGGGCTCTAGTAAGCGCTGGCCAGCTAGCAAAGTCTGTATTAGTATATCCTGTAGTTGATAAAATTGTATTCACATTAAAAAAAGCATATCTTAAACTATCTAGTATATTTTTTTCTACACCATAAACATGTAAGCTACCAGATACAGCGATTGTCAAAAAAGTGACCAAGGCAAGATACACTTTTAGCTGAGTATTACTAAAAATATCACGCCAACTTCGAAATCGAAAAGCAAGCACATACCACAAACTCATATTAATACCTGCAAACATCATGAAAAAAGCTATAATCCACTCTGAGACCTGATTTTTTAGACCCCCAAGACTAGCTGATCCCTCAATAATCTCAGGCATACCTACACTATTATTATAGCTACTAAAACCACCTGTACCCAAAGTTCCTAAAGAGTGAATCCAAGCATCAAACACATTGTCGTACCAATTATTGTAAGAGTAACTGCCAAAATAAGCACCAGAGATAAGTAGTAAGACGAATAAAATACCGGTGAGTAGCGAGTAAATCTTGAGAAAGCTTATACCAGAATCAAAAGCCTCTTTTTCATCATCAAACTCAACAAAATTTGGCGTTTCAGCCTCGGCATTAATCAAATTACCTTTCCTGACTACGAATTTGCGGATTAAAGTTATTGCCAGATAAGACATACCCATACCCCCGAGCCAATGCGTCATAGTTCGCCAAGCTAAAATACCCCTAGGGAAAGACTCGATATCCGGTAAAATACTAGCACCTGTAGTGCTATATCCTGATGCTGATTCATATAAGCTATCTACGACCTGACGCCCAATGGATAAGCTAGTTGTATCTCCATATACTGGAAAACCACCTAAATAGTAAACAAGTGCTGAGATTATTATAGCAATTAGCCATGCCAACACTACTATTATCGATCCATCTTTAAAGCTAATTTTATAAGGTTCGTGTTGGTTTCTTTTAGCTATATAAAAACCGCTTACAAAACTAAATACACTCAACCCAAAACCTATCCAAAGTAGCTCTGGTCTCTCTGAAGGCAAACTTTGGTCGCTAGTAAAATAATAAAAATAACTAATTATTAGTGACACAAAATAACCTAGTGCTGGGGCAATTTGTATTTGTAGCGCAGGAGCCAGAATCCTATTTAGCAGATTTCCTAAGTTTAGTTTGGTTACTTGTAAAGACACTTTGCCAGTATAATACTTCTATTTATTGTTTATGTAAACAAGCTAGCCTCATAACTTTTTTTCACCTGAGTTGGCAAAACTAAACTCTACTTGCCAAAAAAAAATATTTTTATTAGCCTTAGTGTGAGTTAATTTTAAGTTAATTCTTTGTTTTATGCGTATTATTACACAAATCACCAAACACTCTACCAAATTTCTATCAGCTTTTGCAGTATCATTAA
This sequence comes from Patescibacteria group bacterium, assembly GCA_038751365.1. Taxonomy (GTDB): domain Bacteria; phylum Patescibacteriota; class JACMRA01; order JACMRA01; family JACMRA01; genus JBCDGH01. The sequence continues at coordinate 18,446 of JBCDGH010000004.1, forward strand.
CTGCAATTTCTCTACTAACTAGTATTTCAGGTTATGCTGATAGCTCAAAAAACATAGTTGAAAACGCTAGTGATACTTCTTCTACTTCCACACTAGTAGCCGCTGTCACTGCTGCAGATTTAGCTAGTACACTATCTGGAACTGGTCCTTTTACGGTATTTGCTCCATCAAATAGCGCTTTTGAAAAGCTAGGAACAACAGTAGATGAACTACTAAAGCCGGAAAACAAAACACTACTTCAAGATATTCTAAAGTACCATGTAGTAAGTGGCTCAGTGGATGCAGCTACTGCTTTGACTCTTACCGAAGCTAACAGTCTTCAAGGCGACAAGATCATGATCATGAATGATAATGGCAAGGTAAAACTAAACAATACAAGTACGGTCACTACAGCGGATGTTACTTCCTCAAACGGTGTAATTCACATTATCGACACAGTTATTCTGTCATCATCACTCCAGACCAGAGTAGCAAATCTAGGGAAAGCTGATATGCATCTGACCCGATCTGGTGGATTTAGCGCAAACCCAATAACTTTATTATTGATTGTAACCGGGTCTATAATTCTAGTTGAAACATTAGCTAGGAAATACTCTGCTCAAAAGTAGCCTTGTAATACTTAAGTAAGTTACTTTTACAGTCCTTCATGGGGCTGTTTTTTTAATTTAGAGCATGACACTATTTTAAGTCTAACTTGGTACCAGTAGCAATACAAAACTTCTCAAGTGTCTTCCAAGAAAAACCACCCTTCCCAGAGACCAGCCTAGACAACTGTGGTTGCTTTACCCCCATTTTACTAGCTAATTGCTCTTGAGTTAGCTTTTTTCTTTCAATTATCTGCTTAATCCTTACTCTGAGAGTTAGTAGCATATCATCTTGTGCATTGTAATCAATATATTCTTGAGAGTTAATTAGTTTATTCAGTTCAGAATAATTATCATTTAAATTTATCTTTTTAATTTTAGAAGGCATAGTAATTGTAATTATTCAAATTTAATGGCTAAACTTTGTTTTTGATAGTTATTTAAATATCTTAGACCTTTATGTATGTTCTTAGTCAAAGTTTTTTGAGTTTTTTTAATAAAACCAAACAATACTATAACATTTGACTTTTCGATAATATAGAAAAATCTACAAATATCATTTCCACTTTTTACTTTCAACTCCCAAAATTTTTGATTTCGATACTTAAAGGGTTTAATATCTTGACCATCGTATATTTTAGCTGGTAGTCTCAAAATAGTTTAGTAGCTTTGATACTCAATTCACGGTTAGATTTGATAAGCAACTGTAAAAAATCTAATACTGGTGATGTTTTACCATCTTCACTATAAAATAAAACTTCAAAACTTAGTATATCTTCTCTCATAAATTACCTAACCTAAGTAATTATAACAAAAGTGTTATAATTCGTCAACTCATTTTTTACTTTTTCTTTAATAAGACAATGATCTAGATATTGACAGTTTAATAATGTTTTGAGGAAATGTATCGAGCGTTATTTAGGTAAAAAATGTTGGAAACTTTAAAAAAAATAATAGGGCTATTCAAAAATGAATTCCAAACTAGACGTAAAAGACGTAAATTTAAGCTTAATCAAGAGTTTTCTGACATAGAGTACGACGATGACGGTACATGTGCTGAGGATGTTTACAGGGCTTATCCCAACTTAAGAGAGTAACAGTTTACATATAAGCCTAATTATCTAACAAGTTGAGCACCAAACCTGTTCCTTGTTAGTTTTCTCATTAAGCTATCCCTAAAGGATAGTTTTTTGTTCTAAGCAACTAATTTTATCAATCAAATACACAGCTACTTAGAAAGTCGAAGCTTCAAAACATACGGCATTGCATAATGTGCTAGCGGTCGAATATTCCTTAATATTGGCATAGTATACTTCCAAAACCCTCGTGGATATGCATCGTACTCAATTACTTCCACATCAATATTGGAGTCTATATAAGTTCGTACCCACTCCTTACTTTTATTCATATTCAGCCCCCATGGCATCTGTGGAGTAGTGTATGATTGTGTTATTTTGTAGCCGCTTGGTCGCATTGTCTTTTCAGAGAAAGATTTTGGTATCATATCAAATATGAACACACTTCCTGGGAAGCGCTCTTTTATAGCTTTAAATAATGTAATATTTACATCTTCAGGTATATACATAAATAAGCCTTGTGCAGTTATTAATGGAGGTTGACCTTGAGGGATGTCATCAAACCACTTCTGATTAGTAGCAGACAGGGGTATATGTATATGTTTTTGATCTGGTTGAATAAACTTTTCTCTCATTCTAATTGCCTCTGGCAAATCAATACTAAACCAAGTTGCGAGACTATTATCAAATCTGTATCTCTGGGTCTCAAGACCCTCAGCTAGATTTACAATTGTACCTTGGGGGTATTTTTCTAAATACTTACTGACTTCTTTATCAAATATATTTGATCTAATAGCATGTGAAGGGTTGGGTTTACCAAAGCTCTCTTCGTAGTCATAATCTATCGATTTATATATTTCTACAGCTGTAGAATCTTTAAGAACAGTATCCGATCGCATTGCTTCATTAGCTCGATTATGAAGTGTCCAGAGCATTGTTTCTGGTACTGAAATTAAGTCAGATTGGGTGCGTGTAGGGGTCATAATGATATTACTAATTCAAATTGCAAAATACTTTTTACTAGAATAAGTAAAAAATAATAGAAAAGTGTATAATCAATACAGTCTTAACTACTAAGTATAGTTTTAGTAAAGGTAAGTAAATTATTCAAGTTCACAGACTTTTTTCAAATATTAGATCTAAAAAACTCAATAAACAAAGTCTCACGGTTTGATATCACCTAGTATGACCTAATTTATCTTGATTCAGTCTAAACATCAAATTAAAATTCTTAAATTATTAGCTGAGTTGAAAAAAATTATTTGACATATATTAAAATTTACAGGACATTTATTATTAACCTTTAGTAAAAGCATTCTATAAGATGAGTAAAAAGAAAAAGGGCAAGACTAAAAAGTATTCTAAGATTAAGAAAGATTCTCATAAGTTAGTATATCCTCTTCTTGAAGAAGCCGGATTTAAAGGATTTGATATAAGAGAAGGTATAAATAAAGTACTTTCTAAATAATCAAAGAATTTTAAATAGTCAGCTTTTTTTACAGTCAGTGTTTAATTACGCTGACTTTTTTATTTATTCACTATCTCGAAATAACATACTTGACATAATATAAACTCTGAATTTGTATATGTTAGTAGAGCTAGGTAACTATAATGCCAAAGAACAAAGGTAGGCACCCTGCAGACGGCAACAGTAACGTAAATAGACCTTTTAAGACTTTCGGAAAGACAGGAAGAACTCCAGAAGGAACTAAGCCTGGAAAGTCAAAGGGTCGAGGGTTCGACTCTAACACAAACGAGGAAGAGCAAGACACTGTAGTTGATACTTCAGATTCAAGCTCAGAAAATACTGAAGTTGTCGAAGAGAACTCTGCTAGCGAAGATGAAGCAACCTTTCAAGCAGAACTAGACGCCGGAATATATTAGTTCCTATTTTAATTTTAGCACTGACAAGTAGTACCATAAAAACCCGATCCTTGTTAGTTTCTTCATTAAGCTATCCCTAAAGGATAGTTTTTTGTTTTTATTAGTTAAGACTATTGAAACTCTCGAACATCACTTGCAATTCCTGCGGTCTGAGACTAGCACCACCTACCAGGTACCCGTCTAAGTTTTTGATTTTGTTTAGTTCTTGGATATTGTCCGCTTTGACACTACCGCCATATAGCACTTTTACATCCTTCTCAACCCCTGTTTGAAGATTTTGCTCTAAATAATTTTTGATAAAGTCTACCACTTCGGTAATAATTTCATTAGATGCCACTTTACCAGTACCAATTGCCCAAACAGGTTCGTAAGCTATGATAACTTGTTTCGGAATCATTAGCTCTTTTCGGTTTAAGACATCTACATAAGTACTTATTTGAGATTCTAGCTCGTCATAATTAATGTTCGATTCTGCTTTATTCTGACTATAACCGACACAAACTATCGGAGTTAGGTCTGCTTCTAAAACTCTACTTACTTTTTCACTAACTAACTCATCAGTGACCCCTAAATAGGCACGAGTCTCACTATGCCCAATAATAGTATATTTGCAACCAATATTAGCAGCCATTTGAGCTGATATTTGACTAGTATATGCTCCACTTTCAGCTATTGAAACGTCTTGAATTCCAAAAAAAAAGTTTAATGGAGGTATAAACCTACTCAAATACAATGCAGGAGGAAAAACTATAAAATCGCAATTATTTGTATCAATTTGAGTGTAGGCTTCGATTAGTTTAGATAGGTTTTTTTGGTTACTTGGATTCATTTTCCAATTACAAGCCAAAATCTTTTTAGATTTCATACTCATCTACTCTAGGATCAGAAAATAACTGTGTCAATCCAGTTTTCAAGTAATTCTTGGTTTGAGGACAGCATGGATTACTAGATATATTAGCTTAATGAGTTTCTACCTAAGCTTTACAAAAAGCTATTTTGATTATTTTATGAAGTAATATAAACTATTATAATACTGTCATCTTATGCTATCTGTAGGTCTAGTAGGTCTTCCCAATGCCGGTAAATCCACATTATTTAATTTATTAACTAAGCGTCAGGTAAGTGCTGAGAATTTCCCGTTTTGCACTATTGAGCCGAATAGTGGTATTGTGGAGGTACCTGATGACAGAGTAGCTTCCTTGAGTAAAATCAGTGATTCAGCTAAAGAAGTATATGCTGGTATAGAGTTTGTTGATATAGCAGGTCTGGTCAAAGACGCTAGTAGCGGGGCTGGATTGGGTAATCAATTCTTATCGCATATCAAAGAGGTCGATTTAATTCTATTAGTGATTAGATGCTTTGAAAATCAAAAAGTAATTCATGTAGAAAATAGAGTAAATCCGCAAGAAGATCAAGAAATTTTAGAATTAGAGTTAATTCTTGCAGATCAGCAAATGCTTGAAAAGACCTTACCCAGAATTGAAAAAGAGTCTAAGACAAGTAAAGATAAACTTTCTAGCGAAAAGATACAAATCGTCCAGAAAATTTTAGAAAAATTGAGCGCTAACGAACCTGCTAAAAGCTATCAAATAGATGAAACAGCCGATAACGAACTTCATAAATGGCGAAAAGGTCTTAATTTATTAACAGATAAACCAGTTTTGCGACTAGCTAACATCAACCAAGAAGGACAAAATATAGAGTATCAATCGGACTTTGATTTAGATATTTTGTTGGAGTCTAGCATTAGTGACATGACGTCTGAGGAGCGGCAGGAATTAGAAATATCTGAGCAAACTGGTTTGGATAAGATGATTAAAGCCTGCTATAACAGATTGAATCTAGCGACCTTCCTAACTACTGGTAAGACCGAATCACGAGCTTGGACCTTCACTAATGGTATGACAGCTCCGCAGTGCGCCAGCAAAATTCATACTGACTTTGAAAAAACCTTTATTAAGGCTGAAGTGATTGGTTATGACGATTTTTTGACAGCTGGCAGTTGGAAAAAGGCTATAGAAAATGGGAAATTAAGAAGTGAGGGTAAAAACTACGTAATGCAAGACGGAGACATCGTAGAGTTCAAAGTAGGTGCTTAGACACTATTCAAACAACAAAAAACCAGGTACGCAATATTAAGGTACCTGGCTAGTTATTCATATTTGAGTCAAACTGCAAAGGCTGCAGTGAGAGTAGAAATTAAAAACGGTCAGCTATCACTGTATCTGAGAAGGAGTCTATAGAAATGACTTCTATGTTTTCACCATGTGAGAAAGGGATATTACTCTGATACACAAGATTTTCTTTAGTGTAACTTTGACCGCTGCTCACCTGAATTCCATTGAAGATTAAACTCTCAACGGATCGATTGCTTGAGCTAAAAACAAGAGGTGTACTTTCGTCGGTGTCAATTGTGTATGATGTCTCTCTTTCGGTGATCAATTTTTCACCACCTGTAATCAATTCTTCACTTTTGAAACCTTTAAAAACTGTTTCTCCGACAACAGCATCATCTTTAATTATCTGGGAAGTTTCAGAAACTTCTGTTATTTCTAGATCGGCATCATTAGCAACGATACCGTTTCTATAAACAATAACTTCACCACTTCCTTCTTGACGATCAGCGTCGTAGTAAAGAGGATTGGTAACATTATCGGATCTATACTTTTGATAAATCGCATATTCGATATCGCTACCCGTTTTCTCTCCGTTAAATGTTGTAACACCTGCATCGTACCCTTCTCCAATGATTGGGTCTGCAAGATATTCACCTTCGAACAATGAACCTTCATATTCTAACTCAGCATTTACTAGATCGAGAATGTTTAGATTAGCTTTAGGATTCATTCGAATTTCTCCAATTTTACCGTGAATAACGATAAGTTACTAATTGTTTAATAACTCATCTGCTCTAAATGCAAACACCCATAATCAGTTATGTCAAGATACTTTTTTTGACTATTACCAAAACAACCTGCGTAGTTGAACTTTGACATACTTTAGGAATAGACATTTGATCAATTTATTATGATTTTTCCGATTAGCGGTCAGACTCCAAACTACACTTTAGAAGAAACTAAAACAATGATGAGAGATTTAGATACTGACCCTCTCAAAAACTCTGGCGTTAAGGTAGTCTACCCTGTAGGTGATGGTAGTAGTGGTGTTTTTTTGGTAGGTGAAGCCCCCGGTCAGAAAGAAGATGAGTTAGGTGAGCCCTTTGTCGGAGCATCTGGCAGATTCTTGAATAATACACTGCTACCTAGCGCTAATTTGAACAGACAAAACATCTATCTAACGAATATAGTCAAATGCCGACCTCCAGAAAATCGAGATCCACTACCAGAAGAAAAAGAGGCTTGGGGAGGAGTATTGCTTGCCGAAATATTAGCAATCAGACCTAAAGTAATTGTCTGTCTAGGTAGACATTCTCTAGGCTTTTTCTTTCCTGAAGCTAAAATCAGTAAAGTACATGGACAAGCTCTTAATTTGAAAATGTTTGAAGACTATACCCAAGCTATATTACCTATGTATCACCCTGCCGTAGCTTTATATAATCCAAATATGCGTGAGGTCTTGCAAAAAGACTTCTTGATGATCAATCAGCTAGACAAGGCTTTAGTTAATCCTACACAACTTGAATCCAAAGTTACCACAAAACCCTTAGCTAGCTCAGAAAGCCTCTTTTAAAATAGATGGATCAAAATATAGTTTAGTAAGTGCCAGTAGAAGACTTAAGCCAGTTTTGAGATTGCATTTGCACAAACAAAAAACATCTTGTATAATTTGGTCTATCAAACCAGAAATGGATTAGAAAACAAAAACCAAAACAGATATGGCAAGACCCAAATTTTATAAGGTTAACACTCTACCTAGCAGGGCTACACAAGCAAACCTGGGAATTATTAACAGACTCACCAAAGGTAGGAGACGTAGACAATTAGTAGCCTCAATTGTAGGAGTGTATATCATAGTTGGCGGCTTAGCAGGTTGGGTACTGTTTAATAATAACGCTAACTCAGCTCAGGCAAGTGAGCCTGCCTTGATTAGTGCTTCTCTGAAAATAACCGAAGATAAAGAATATAAATTAGGTGATAATATCAAGATAGGTCTTACACTACAAAATACCTCAGTATCAGAATCACTAAACAATATAAATATTAATGTATTTTCGACTAAAGATAGTATTAGATGGAGTAGTATAAATTCAGGTACTATTACTTCCAAAAATCTTACAATCACTCCAGAGGGCTTAGTTCAGCTTCCCTTATTATCCTCTGGTGAGAGAGTTGAATATGAGCTATTAGGAAATATTCAGAATAACCAATTAGAATATACCAATATTCAGGCTAAGCTAAAGTATCTTAATAGAGAAGGAGCTCAAGATGCAGAAACTAACAGAGTAAGGCTAAATACCAAAACTGTCCCCGAAAAAACTCTACTTAATCTAAGTACAAATAAAGACTCTTTTGCAGTAGGTGAAGAATTGGCTTTTACTTTAGAGCCTTCAGAAAACCAAAATACTAACGGTAAGATTTACATCTCAAATAGGCAAACTCAAGAATTAACTGATACTTTAGAGTGTGATGTCGAAAATGGAGAATTATGCGAACACAATTTAGCAAGCCTACCCCTTGGCGACTATAGTGCACTATATATTGATTCTGAAGAAAATAACTATAGTAATATTCAGTGGTTCAGTACGATTGGTCCTAAAGACGACTTTGTACCTAGCTCTCAAACTAGCTTGGAGCTACCAATTGGCAACGCCAGTATCAATGGTTTACTAACTGTCATAGCCAACAAGGTTATTTCACAGAATCAAACACCTAGCCCTGATAATGTTTGTAATTTTGAGATATATTCGGGAGAGACACTCATTAACTCTATTAAGATACCTGTAGATAATGAAAGATCATGCAAAGCTAACTTTAGTTCCGACGTTTTCAAAAATACTAACGGCTTATACAAGATAAAATTGGCAAATACCTCACTTGAGAAGGAAGTTTCTTTTTTAAATAAACCTGCTCAGCTTATAGAACTAGAAAGCGAGTCTACGATTCTAGAAAAAGGGAAACCAGTGCAGATAAAAGCCGAAAATATCTTAAATACTAATGTTCAAACAGTGAGCACACTGAATCAGACAGATAATAATAGCGAATCTGAAACTGTAGACGAAGAACAGAATACAGAAGAAAATGTAGATACTGAGGAGGAAAACAATGAAGACTCTGTAAAACTACCAGCAAATCTAGCTCTTAGGCAAAAAGTTACTCTAGGAATTTTGCATACCTCCAGCGGAGAATATAGAGAAGTAACTAATATTAACGGTGAGTCTTTAGCAGTTATTGACGGTCAGTTCAGCACTTCAATTGCTCCATCATATCTTAGCAAGGGGGGATTTTACCTTGTGTACATAAAACTAGAAGATGGACAGACATCTGATTGGTTAGCTTTGGATTTTGAAGACAAGCAGATTGCATTAAGCTCGACAGGAGTACTGTATAGCGACAATTCTTTGCAAATCGGTCAGAGCATGAACTTCACCTTAGAAAATTTACTAGATCGAAGCGGTAATCAAGTCAATGAAGGTGATTGTAGTGCTAATATATACGTAGTAGGAACACCCGATCCAATTAATGTGCAAGGTCAAATCAAGCAAGGTAACTGTAACGCTAACCTTCCTGCAGGAGAAGTAACCAAAGCTGGACCAGCCCTAATTACTTTTAGTTCAAACGAATTTCAGAACAAAATAAATCAAAGTAAACAGATTAAGTTAGCCCCAGGCAGTCCAACAAAGTTTGGCAACATGGTTTTTGAATCACCAGTTAAGACAGAGTTTGCAAATAACTTAATTATTGGACCTGTAACTGACACCTATGGCAATGCTGTAGACATTTACAACTTTACTTTAAATTTATCGAACACCATAACCGAACTCGAGGTAATCCCAATTACTATTCAAAATGGCTTTGCCCAAATTCAAATCCCATCAAGCTACCTTAGTGACACATCTGTAAATGCAGTCTTGAAAAACGACATCGGAGAAGAACTATTAAGTAAAGATTTTGATATTGACCAAACCGAGGGTGACTATATCCAAGCTGACTTACCTACCGAAATAGCTAATGACGACAATATAAAAGCTACTATATCTGGTCTAGAATTGGAAAACCTAACTGAATGTAAATTATCATTAATAAAAAGTGAAGACGAAATATCCGAAACTACTACTCTCTATGATTTAGCAACCAGAACTTGTACTTTTGACTGGGAATTAAACGAAAATAGATCAGCTGATCAAGTAATGCTGTTGCTAACTGTGGGTGAGCAGTCATATGCCAAAATAACTACTTTAACTAGCGCTGAGCCTCAAAACTTATTTATAGTCTCCCCACAAATTAGGATAACTACCAATAACGAGTTAGCTATTAACTTATTGACTTCGCCACTTTACGATAGACAAGGAAAGGCCATATCTAATGGAAGTTTAAAATGGCAATATAACGGAAAAGTAGTCCAAACCTCCATCGAAAATAGTTTATCCAGCTTAGAATTACCTGCTGACAGGCTGGAAAGCAAAGACATACAGCTGACTTCGACTGAGAGGAATTTAGATCTAGACTTAGATGTAAAAGCTGGTATTACTTCTATAAGCAAAACTAACAACCTATCAATATACATAGGAAACTACGATATTAGCAATTCTGATTCCAATTTTGATGTACACCTATCTAGCAATCTAATTACTGAGGGTCAAAATAAAATATTTGAATTCAATTCGGACATTTGTACTGGTAAGCTGGTAAATAATAAAGCTTCTACTATGCCCCTAAAAACTCATGTTCAGGCTGGAAATTGCTACGTAGAGGCGATAGCTCAGACTGGAGAAAACACAATCAAGTTTGAAAAGGCTGGATTCGTTACAGGTTTATTTACTTACGCTACAACAACCGACCAACAAGATGTCAACTGGTGTGAAACTACTTCTACAAGTGACAAATGCCTGATTCAAGTTTTAGCTCCTATCAATAGCCAAGTTACAGCAATAATTAGAGATCAGGAGAATGAGTATAAGTTTGTAAGCGGAGAACTGGAAAACACAGTAATCGTCAGTCAGAACGGCTTAAACCCACTGAAAGAGTACACTGTAGAAGTAAGTTATAAAAGTGTAGATAATAGAAAAATTGTTCAGACTAAACAAATTTTAGGTGAAAAACTAATCAAATAACATTAATTAAATCTGATTCATCGTAATCCAAATAATCAGTTGATTCTGGATTCTTAATGATTCTACTTGAGTGAAGAGCAGCTACAGCGGCATCTCTACCCATACTAATTCTATCTTGAGCTTGAGCTAATGTATTTACTGTAATTATACCAAAACCTATAGGTAAATTATTATCTAAAGACACCCTTAAAACACCTTCACTCACGATCTTACAAACGTAATCGAAGTGTGGAGTATCACCTTTAATCACACATCCAATAACCACTATAGCATCAAACTTTTTAGTTTTAGCCAAGGCAGAAGCAATAAGTGGAATCTCTACACAACCAGGTACTTCGAAGTGTTTTACCTTGTCTGAGACAACCCTATACTGATCCAGAGTACTAACCGCAGATTCAGTCATTTTTTGAGTTATATCAGTGTTAAAACAAGCCCTGATTATAGCTACTCTATAATTCGAAGCGTCAAAAGACTGAAATATTTTCGTTTGAGCACTCTGCATATATTAATTTATTTTATATTTAAGATTAGTATCCACATACCTAGCGAACACATCTGCCTCTAGATTAACTTGCTCACCCGCAGTCAAGCCCTTGAGATTAGTATTTTCTAGAGTATGTTGAATCAAAGAGACCTCAAATTTATCAATACCCACTGCAGAAATAGTTAAACTTGTACCATTAATAGCTATAGAACCTTTTAAAGCAATAAACTTCAGTAAATCTACGGGAGGTATAATACTTAAAACCCAAAAATCTCCATCTGCGATTAATTGATTTACCTTACCTACCCCATCAACGTGACCCATAACAAAATGACCATCTAGTGTATCTCCAATCTTTAGGGACAGTTCTAAATTAACCCGACTATCAATCTGTTTGCTAACTAAATTGGTCTTAGCTACGGTTTCTGGCATCACCTGAACAGTGAATTCGGAATCATTAAAAGACAACACTGTGAGGCAAATACCGTCAACTGCTACGCTAGAACCTATTTTTATATCGGATGTTAAAGATGGGCTTGCAATAGTGTAGTAGACCCAATCTTCTTTTTGAATTTTTGTAATAGTTCCAAGTTCTTGAACTATGCCAGTGAACATACACTTACTAAGCTTTTTTTAAGCTAGTATGTCAAGTTGACACAAAATAATTTACTAAGCTCTATTAGTTAATACTTAGAAAATTACGCTAAACGATATGTTTGTATTACCACCGTTACCCTACTCCTATAATGCTTTAGAACCATATATAGATGAGCAAACTTTAATTATCCACCATGATAAGCATCACCAAGGCTACGTTAATAAACTAAATAAAGCTCTGGAACAGTATAAAGATCTGTTGGAAATGCCCTTGGAAGAGTTAATTACAAACTTAGATAAAGTTCCTGAAGGTATCAGAACGGCTGTTACTAACAGCGCTGGTCAAGTATATAATCACAATTTATATTGGGAATCCATGAGCTCACCAAACTCGTCTACCCTATCTGGCGAGCTAGCTGATAAAATAGACACAGACTTTGGTAGTTTTGAAAATTTCAAAGAAAGATTCAGTACAGCTGGAACTGGTCAATTTGGAAGCGGTTGGGTCTGGCTAAGCTTAGACCAAGAAAATAAACTGGTTATTGATAAAACAGGTAACGCCGACTCACCTTTAATGCATGGCAAAAAACCCTTAATGACTATGGATGTCTGGGAACATGCATATTACTTAAACTACCAAAATCGAAGACCTGACTATATTGAAGCCTTCTATAATGTCATAAATTGGGAAGAGGTAGCTAGAAAATATGAGGCAGCTAATGGACAGCTTTAGTTACAGAAACTAGTAACAATTATCCCCTACACTTTTTGGTAGGGTTTATTTTTCTTTCTAAATAGAAAATATATACTCAATAATAAATGATTTAACTTACCTTAAAATCAAAAAACCTGTCTAAGTAAGAATGCAGATCCTTAGTCACATCTTCTACGGATTTATCAGCATTCAAAGTTAGTACTAGAGCTTTAGCTTCTAATTGATAAATACTTATTATCTCAGCATAGTGATCAGAGTACAAAGTCTTATACCTACTTTTAATTGAATGAGAATCAGTATCATCTTTCCTTTGAAAAGGTTGCTCGCCTTCCTTGCAATGCTGTTGAGCTTCAGCGTAGGACTTGAAAGGTTTTTTTTGTCCTGGGATATAGTATCTAGAGACAGCTCTCTTAATCGCCTCGTCAATATCCAAGTGTAGATGGAAAATAACCACCTCTACCTTTTTTTGAGCAAAAAAACCAGACAACCACTTAGCTTCTTCGACCAATCTACCCGGTCCTTCGATAATCATACCTTTGCCAGCACTAATGTTATCGTTGATCGCTTTTTCAACTACATAACGTAGGTCCTCAGTCCTTGCTGGCCCTTTAGATATTTCTTCTTTAAGTCTTCTAGCCACTTCTACGTCTTGAGGTACAGCATCTTGAACAACCGATTCTTCACTACTATTATAGTCGCCTAAATTATCAGTAACAAACTTCCGCAACTCAGTCCCAAAATCTAAATGATAGTAATCTGCCAATAAGGACTTCAATTTCAAGGCTTGTGTACCTTTGCCTGCTGCAGGAGGTCCATATAAAATTATAACTTGTGGTAAACTCATATATACTCATCTTAAACTATGGAGAATCTGAATTGTCAATTTTAGACGATTTTGTAGTGTTAAGATTAGACACACATATTACTAAGTAAATTGTCTTGAGATTCTACAAAGCTCCTGATATTTTTTGCATCTAAGTGTAGATCTTTGGCTTGTTCACTCAAAAAAGACAGTTATAACATCACTACTTATGATGTTCTATATAGCTTCTTAGTACATCATTAATTTTAGTTTGATATTTACCACCTTTTTGTTTAAAATAGTTTAGTACGTCTTCATCCACTCTTAGAGAAATTTGTATAGTTTTTGATTTCTTAACTATTTTAATTTTATTCCACTCGTCTTGTCTGATCTCAGGATTGTCTGAGTAGTTAATACCTTCACGTTCCACTTTTTGCTTAATGCTTTCTAAAACATCTTGTGGCATTGATTTAATGTCTTTTTTTGAATATTTAATAATTGGCATAATACAGTGAGGTTTCTTCTTTTGAGGCTACTCTAGCTGAAATAATTCTAATAGCTTTTAAGCTTCTGGTGAAAACTACACAAAATATATACTTTTGCTGAGTTTCTACTATACCAAAAATTATTTCTCTTATTTCACCGTAGTCTTTACGATTATCTATAATGATAGTCTGATGTTTGTCATCAAATATTGAGAGGATATACTTGAAATCAATGCCGTGTTTTTGAATATTACACTCATTCTTTTTTTCATCCCATTCAAACATATTATAGTCCACTCAATAACATACCAATTGTATATACAAATATGTTTTATGTCAATAACTAAAAAAATAACAAAAGGGTCTTTTTCTAAAGATTAAACTCTGATTTTAAAGCAGACCAGTCTGAAAGATAATAACTTTTTATTGAAAACAAAGTTGTTCCTTCATTAAAACCTATCTTTTGCATATACTCTTCATTAGACTCAACTAAAATAGTCATTCTGAAATAGTAACCGCTATCGCCATAGAATTCTCTCCTATCAGTCCTTTTAATGTTGTAAATAAATGGATAGTATTTTGAGTCAAAAGTTTTGATAACTCTTTTATAGCTGATAAAGTTCATTAATCTCTGTATATACATTCCAATTTTATTTGAAACTAATACTTCTTGATTAGACTTTTTGTCACGAACAAAATTGAAGCTTCCTGTTAACCTTGGGTGTCGGTAGTGCCTTATTTCAGTGTTAGAAGAAAAGTCAATAGACCCTCTAAGTTCCTCGGGAATTACTTTCTTAGCTATATCTACATCAAAAGAGTTAATTTCAGCTATTGCAGCTTCACAAGTTTCTGTTGATCCATTTAAAGGTAAATTATTTTGCTTAAACTTACTTTTCATTTCAGCCTCCAACTCACTCTTTTTATCATCAAAGTACTTATCCCATTGTTTAATCTTTTCATCTAATCGCCTATCCTCATCTTCTATGCTTGATGAGTTTGGTTTCATAGATAGGTCTTGTTTTCTATCTTTTAAAAAGTGCTCCAGTAGCCAATCAGAACTCATAAACTCAACTTTTTGTAAATAATTTGAGTAAGTGGTTTTGCCACTAGGAGGAATTATTTCTTCTGCATCTGGACTTATAACTTCTACGATATGCTGCCTATCACCAGAATTTGACGGTGTACCTAAATCTTTAAGATAGTAAGTAACCTTGTCTTGTGAGTTAGGTTTATAAAATACGATTTTTGAATAATATCCTTTTTCTATCCCAGCTAATCTCACTCGTTTAGCTCTTTCTAATTCTTCTTGTTTTAAATTCTCAGCAATTTCCCCAAAAGTCTCAGGATTTGAAATCGAAGGCTTTAAATCTTGTATTTCTGCCAACAAATCAACACTTAGATAAGAAGTCAAAAACTCCCAATTCAGTCTTATGTTTTTACTTACAGCAGATAAGCTAAAGCGTTGCTTTTTCCGAAAATTTGGACTGGTAGAGTCAAAACTATAAACCGCAGGAATTATGTGAGCGGAGCGTCTCTTAGTCCTTGGAACCCTCTTAGCAGGTTGTATTTCTAATTCAAAGTCTATATTTACTTGGAAATTATTATCTTTACCATAAGCAGGTAATGAAAATTTAATTTTAATTTTTTCTGCACTAATTATGCCTAAAAGAATAAGTAGTAGTTTCTTTTCAGGATCACTTTCAGAATCTTTAAATAGTTGACTTTTAATATCCGGCTCATTGATAAACTTTGTATTAGGTATAGGTAAATCAGTACCTTCATTTTCAAGCTTCTTTCTTAACTTAGCCCAATATCTATCAAGCTCCGGACTAGCCAACCTATTTTCTTGAAGATTATCTTCTAAAAACTGATTAGAAGTAGATTTTTTAGAATCAGTTAAATCACTTTGAGAAAGTTCAGAGACCACATCTTGCTTAGGCTCAAATTCTTTAGACTTCACCTCAAATACTTCACCTTCTGAATCTATCTCAAGACCTAAATTTTTTCTAGCTCTTTCTAAGGTCTGAATGTAATCACCGTCTGTTTCTAGCAAACCAGATCTTTCATCCAATTGGTTTTTAAATCTCTCATATCTCTCGACTTTTGATAAGTGCGCGTAAAGAGATTGTGGTTTGTTGTTTAATTTTTCATTCATAAATTTGTAGTGTTAAGTAGTTTTGATTGGTATAAGTATAAATTGTTGGATTAGTTAAGGTTTTTAAAGTTTTCGACATATCGAAGACCCATTTCAAGCTCGAAACCTTTTTCTTTAATGGTGTTAGATCTGATACTATATTTGATTTTACCTAAATCGCTAATTAATTTTCTAGGTATTTTGCACCTGTCAGTTTGATTCAGTAATAAATTAATTTCCTTGCTAATTGCTTCTAATGCAGCATCGTAATTGCTTTCTACTTCATATCCAAAATCTTTATCAGGTCTTTTTGTTTTAAACACTTCTAAAATAGTCTTTTGAAAGACCAAATCAGATACTTATATAGCATGCATTTACTAGATTTTCATTTTTCGATTGTACTGAGTATTTGTATACAGCTTCTCTAGCTTGCTGAAGTTCGACATTACACTACTTATTTTTATCAGAATCAAAGTAAATACTAACGTAGAAATCATCTGTGTGAGTACCCAAAGTTCTAACTAAAAGACCCTCAGAACCGTTTAAGTCTCTAGTTGGTCTGTTTAGGTAGCTGTTACGCGCTGATTTAGCTAAAGATACCAGACTATTTTTAAAATCTATGGAATTTGGTTTGTGGTTTTTTTGCATTATTGCTGATAATTATAGTTCAAATATTAGGGAATAACAAACCACCCCGCTCGCAAGTGAGGTGGAATTAATTTTATCTTGATTGGCTGTAGAATTCTGATAGTTCTCTGGCGGTAATTTCTCCAGATGTGTAGAGATACCTAGCTACTGCAAGTTTTTCTATTGAGTCGTCTTTCCCGTTAACAGATCTCACTTTATACTTTATTTCTGCAATCTTTGAAATGTCAGAAACTTTGATACCATGTACTTGAGATAAGTTAAGTATCTGATTATAGGCGTTTTGGATTTGTACTAAGCTGTTTTCAAAGTCTACTTTTGTACCAGCTTCATTCTCAAATCCAGCTTGGTTATTAGGTTTAGTAGTTCGATATTCTAACAATATATTTATTTGAAAGAATACATCAGCCAGCTCCATGTAAAAGGCTATAGCATTAGCAGCACTTGGGTCTAAATTATAGTTTGATAGTGCTTCGAAGCATTCATTTATTTCAGTACTACTATTTTTGAAGTAGGTTTCTCCAGTATCTTTGTTGACTTTTTTCTCTTTAAAGTTTGGCTTGTATTCGCTAGTTTGGATGTTTTGATTTCCAATAGTCCTTTCGACAACTTCGGAATGTTTTCTAAGAGATCGATTACTATATATTTGATTAATAATAGTTGGAATAGTGGCTAAGGTCGTATTTTTTTTGAAAGCAGAATCGGAGCCTCCAGAATTGAAAGATGACATGTATATATGAGGATAATGTTTGAAATAACGCTGATTGATGAATTATTTTACATTGTCCTCATACCTGAGAGGGATAAAATTAACTCTATAACTGTAGAACTTATTTTTCGTTGAAGTACTTCCTTGTACTCTTCGAGGTATAAAACCAAAAAATAGACTAAACAATTATATTTTAATTTTTACTTCATTTTAAAATGAAGCGTTCAGCTAGATATTTTGTTGCACAAAAAAACATTCACGTCAAACATTTTGGACGATCTAAAAAACATGAAACACTGAAAGGATACAAATTTACATCGAGTAGATATTCTGATAAGCTAATAGATAATGTCTTTAGAAAAACCACAGAAAGAGACTATCAGCCCAGAGTCTAAAGAAGATTCTAATAAAATTAGCAACTTCGAACTAGATAGAGAGTATAATCTAACAAAAATCCAACCCAATAATTCTGTTCCTAAAGAAATCTTAGGTAACAATAAAGCCGGGGAAAGTAATATTGAAAGTTTTATCAAATTTTGTTTCCAAGATTCGAATTTAGAAATAACAGACAAAATATTGATCAAAAGATTTTTAGATAACATTGAATTTGTTGCCAAAAATGAGTTTGATTTACTTTGTAAAAAACTTGCTGATAAGATATGTAGTGATCTAAAGAATAAAGACCTAAACAAAGTATGCTTATTCAAAAAAACATTACACGGATCAAGTTCTGTTTGGTTAGCTCAAAGATTTAGTAAGCTACTTAAGAATCAGCAAATTGATACTATAATATGGTCAGACGAACAACCACTTAAGCAAGGTTTTAGTAACATTATTAGTATAGATGACGCTACTTACAGTGGTTTGCAGGACTCATTTTATGCAGATAACCCTATTGAAGGTTTGACTAACCTGGGACAGTATTTTTTATTTGGTACTAAATCAGCCCGATCTCGATTAGAAACTACAAACAATAAAGTATTTATTCATAAGTATATAAAAACTATCGGAGAAATCTTTACAGACGTACAGATAGCTAGAATTATTGAAATATTACATCAATTTAAATATAACAGCTCGACGCTTGTATTAGATAGAATGGGAGAGATTAGAGAAATTCGACAAAGTATTTTATTTTTTTACTACGCCAAAACTCCTGACAACCTACTCTATGAGATAAAAAAGTCAAATAAAGCCTTTGTAAAAGCAAATTACCGCGACTACCAAACCTGAAGAGATTGACCTAATAAAAAAAAGAAAATAAAATCACAAATATGGAGCAATGGAAATTTATACTCTATGGAATTACTGGAGACTTATCTAAAAAAAAGATTTTACCAGCTTTAGCTCAATTCGCCGAATTAAACCAAGAAAAAGTCCAAATCGAGTTAATTGGCTACTCCAGATCTAATGCAAATGATCAAGAGATAAAAAATATTCTCGATTCACATACCACAACTGGTCAAAACATGCTAAATAATATTAGCTACCTTACAGGAGATTATCACGACAGCAAAGTCTTTTTTGACTTTATAGGCTCTTTAAAAGAAAATGAGAGGCTGATCACTTATTTAGCTATACCGCCAGAGCTGTTTCTAGATATTTTAAAGAATTCTTGCCCTTTTAGCTCTCAAAAACTCGATATTATAATCGAAAAACCTTTTGGTAGAAATCTTCAAGAAGCAAAGCAAATGTTGCAAATTATGGATGCCTGCGACTTGCATAATAGAATTCATTTTTCTGACCATTACCTCTTTAAAACATCTACCTTTATAAGTAAATTAGAGTGGTTGAATTTCAAGGAAGTTAGTAACAAGCTACCACAAGAAATTAAATTAATAGCCCTAGAAGATCTCGACGTAAAAGATAGAGGAGGCTATTATAATCAAACAGGAGCTTTGAAAGACATTTTTGTTCATTTATTTTCACTTCTAAACCTTACTTTAGAATCTCTTCAATCTACTAGAAATTTCAGCTTTGATAGTTTTAGGATATTAGATTTGGTACTAGGACAATACAACTCTTACATAAATGATCTCAACATCCTTAAGTCTGATACCGATACTTATTTTAAACTAAAATCAAATCTAAAAATTGGCGATGATCAGCTTCTAGTTAACTTTGAAGCGGGGAAAAAGCTAGGTCTTAAAAAGACTGAAATACAAGCAATTTATGAAGATAAATCAGTTCTAAGCTGGAATATCGCTCCAGACAATAAGCTGGAATATACTTTACCAGACTCTACTACTGCACTTAATCTACAAAAGACAAACAAACTCGATCACACAAACCTATTTGAAATGCTGCTAAATGATGATAATTCGCGGTTTGTAGATAATCAAGATATAGTAACAAGCTGGGAAATGTTCGAAAAAATCCAAGCTTATAAAGACGCTCACAACATACCAACTAGAATATATAAAGACAATACATACCCTACCCACTTTTTAAATTAGAACTTAAATATGACAATTCAAGAAATCAAAAATACAATCGGGTTTGATTCACATAATTTGTTGGACTTTCAATCACAGACTTTTGACCAAAATTTATTCAATTTCCCTAGTCCTAGCTCAATAGACGAAATATTTGCAAAGTCAAACCGTAACAACCGTACGCTGCGCAATCTAGCTGACATGTACAATTTTGGACGCCTAGCAAATACAGGATATCTATCAATTCTACCTGTTGATCAAGGAGTTGAACATTCTGCAGGGGCCAGTTTTGCTAAAAATCCAGCTTACTTCGACCCTGAAAATTTAGTTAAATTAGCTCTTATGGGAGGCTGTAACGCTATAGCTTCTACAATTGGTACATTAGCTTTGACTTCAAGGACTTACGCTCACAAGATCCCGTTTATAGTCAAGCTAAATCATAACGAATTTTTGACATATCCCAATAAATTTGACCAGGTAATGTTCACTGAAGTTGAAGAAGCCTACAATTTAGGAGCTGTAGGAGTGGGTGCTACAGTTTACTTTGGATCATCGGAATCATCTAGACAAATTGAAGAAGTATCAGCAGCTTTCTCTAGAGCACACGAACTAGGAATGTTTACAATTCTTTGGTGCTATCTAAGAAACCCAGAATTCAAAAAGGCTGAAGCTGATTACCATAACTCAGCCGACCTTAGTGGGCAAGCTAACTATCTAGGAGTAACTATTCAAGCAGATATAATCAAGCAAAAACTACCTAAAAACAACGGCGGCTACAAAGCTCTAAACTCTAAAGAAAACCCTTATGGAAAAACCGACGAAAGTATTTATGATAAACTAACAACAGCTCATCCTATCGATCTTACAAGATATCAGCTAGCTAATTGTTATATGGGTAAAATACCTTTAATAAACTCTGGAGGAGTTGACGGAGATAACGATCTAAAAGAGGCTGTAAAAACTGCAATTATCAACAAGAGAGCAGGAGGGAGTGGTTTGATCTTAGGTAGAAAAGCCTTCAAAAAAGATCTTGGGGAGGGTATTGAGATACTCAAAGCAGTGCAAGATGTCTATCTGTGTAAGGAAGTAAAAGTGGCTTAAGTTTCTGCAAAAAGATCTAAGCAAAACCACGTTTTTTGGCTCTAATTTTTTCTATACTCCAATTTAACCAGTATTGCCATCCTAGGACTAGATCCTGAGCGTGCAATAGTTCTACGTCGGATCCACCGAAACCTCTTTTAAATAAGCTGATCCTTGACCATGGGTGATCAGGTGAATTCAAAGGAGAAACACCCCAAAAATCATAAGTAGTACACCCCTTTTGAATAGCTAACTGTATCCCAGTCCACTGACATATATAAGATCCAGGTATCGATTTGTGAATTATATTAGCTCCTTGATGATAAAAAGCTCTTTTACCTGCAAAAATCACCATCCCCCATGATATTATCTTTCCATCATAATTTATTTTATATAGACAAGCATTATCACTATTATAAAAGCTTTCAAACTCATCCTGTAAGTATTTTTTGGAATAAATCACAAACCCTCCTCTCTTGCCAGTAGCCTGATAAACTTCGTACAAATCATCAGAAATTTCACTACAGAATTCCACCTCTACCAGTTTGGAGTCGATTAAGGAGTTACCTTTTTTTATCATTTGCCTAGTCGTTTTACGCATTCCTAGGAGTATTTTATCAGTTGATCTCTGCAAATCTAAAACGGTGGTTAACTCAGTATGCATATGAATTGGAGCTGCACGATAACCAGCTTGTTTAAAGACATCAGCATTATCTTCAGTTTTGGGTATAATGGGCTGAATTCTAATGAAAGTACATCTTTCACGCTTAGCTAAGTCTTTCAGATAGTCAGTCAGTGTCTCAAGCTCTAGAGCTCTAATCGAGTCAAACTTCTGTGTATAAATACTCTGTGGTCCGTGAGGGCAAAACAAAAACTTACCCCTTTTTGCCTCAATCTTTAATACCAGAGCTACAGAAACTAATTTTTCTGCCTCAAAAATACCTAGCTTCCATAGCTTAGAACCTTGTTTCTGATTGAACCCAACCCAACCCGAGGTATGTAAAAAGGTATTCAAGCCCAACTCAGCTACAAATTTATCCCATATGAATTGTTCATTTATTTCAGCTATATACATAGTTTAATTAGGTATATTGTAACTTGGTAATTCGAAAAAACCTGCTTTAGAGGGAGGAATTATTCTATAAAACTCTTTTCCCAGAATATCAGATTTGTTAACTTTCCCAAAGTATCTAGAATCACTGCTAGCAGTTCTATTGTCACCCATGACGTAGTATTCATTATCTTGGAGCTTTTCTTCCACAAATTTATCGCTAGAAATAGCAAGTTTTTTGTACGTTGGGACTGTGGGATTAAGGTAGTAATTTTCATCTAACTGCACACCATTTGGATAGTTATCATTCTCAATAAAAACTTTACCATCCTCCAAAATTACTATGTCACCAGGTAAACCTATAACTCTTTTAATGTAAAGGTCTCTTTGACCCTCTAAATGTGCTGGCGAAAGTAGAACTACTACATCACCGCGACGATAGTCACTGAATTTAGGTGTTAACTGGTCAATATATATGGCGTCTTTGTTATCATACGTAGGATACATTGACTTGCCGCTAATACCAATGACGTCGAACACACTGGTTCTAATAAATAAGTAAATAAGAGCAACAGAGACAAAAACTTTTAGAAAATAAAAAGCGTACTCTCTAACTTCCTGAGAAAAGGTGGGATGAATGCGCCGTCTAATTTGCTTGTCGCTAGGAAGGCTCTGGAAGAATACACCTGTGGACATGATTAGTTTACATCATTAAATTTGGTCAACATAATACATAGTGTCAAGAAATGACACATCAACTAATACTTGTACTACAAGCCTTACCATGTTAACTTACTCAAACTTTCGCACAAGCTAAACTTGTAAATAAGTTATTTATTCACTTAAAAGCATAGTAGTGAAAGTTGGAAGCGTAACTGATATGCCATTCTCGATTTGAGTAAACAGCCAAAGTAAGCTATACTTAAATGCATGAAAAATTTAGCTTTAGTGATCAGCCTAGTATTTAACATCTTACTACTTGTAAGACTTGTTCAGTATCTTTCTTCATAAAAAATCACATTATATTATTCTCTCACTCCCCTACCAGTCAAAATCAAAAAAATATCTTCTAGGGTGGGCTGTTTGATATTAAGATTGAGAAGATTCAGGTTATGTTTTTTGACTATCGATAATGCTTTATCAAAACTAGTGCTCAAGTCAGAAACCGAAACACTAATAAGCCCTTCAGTCAACTGAGCTTGAGAAAATTCTCTTTGAAAATAACTCAAAACTTGCTCATAAGTATTGACATCAGACGGCTGTAGGTGTATCTGTAGTAGATTTTCTTTACTATACTTTGCTTTTAATTCTTGTACAGTACCTTGAGCAATGATTTCTCCATTATCAATAATTACTACATAATCAGCCAGTTTTTCAGCTTCTTCTAGATAGTGATCGGTTAGTACGACACTATGATTTTTAGCTTTTACTAGATTTTTAATATAATCAGTTAAAAGGATTCTACTTTGAACATCAATACCAGGAGTAGGCTCATCTAAAAAGACTACCTCAGGATCGTGAATTATAGAGACAGCTAAGTTTAAACGCCTTTTATAGCCTCCTGATAGATTTTTGGCTAAAGTTTTTATTTCGGATTCTAGTTTTAACCCCTCAATCAAAGCGCTTATCCTACTTTTAGCATCTACTTGAGAAAGGTTATAAATGGTAGCTGAATATTGTAAATTTTCTAGAATATTCAAATCGTCCCAAATAATTATTTCTTGGGGCATAACTCCTAACTGAGACTTGATACTATGAGGCAAATGAGAATACTTAACACCATCAACAAGAATTTGTCCACTGGTTGGCTTCATAGTACCTGTAAGCATCTTAATTGTGGTAGACTTCCCTGCCCCATTTGGACCTAACAAAGCCAAAACTTGACCTGGCTTTATATCCAAAGATACGTCTTTTACAGCCAACTTTGACCTATATCTTTTACTTAAATTTTTGGAAACAATGTGCATATTTTGATTAGCTTAATTATAAATCTTAGCTTTGATATTTTAATTGTCTATTCGCATAAATCCATATACTTAAGGCAAGTACAATCAACCCTAAAAAGGATAAGATCCAGAGCTCTGTTTGAATATCAATTAGAGCTAGATCATCTTTTAAGATTTTATCAACAGCTACGGTACCCCATTTGGTTGGTAAAAAATCGTTAAATTGCACATTTCGCCCAAGAATATCAAACTCCAAGATATTACCAATTCCTGAAATAAAAGACCCTGAAAAAAATCCCAAAATTATACTAATAATCGTACCCAGATTAGTTGCTGCTTCGGACTTGCTAACTACTGCACTTATTAATAAACCTACTGCGATAACAAAAAATAGAGTCAGTAATATCGGAAGAATAGCTAAACCTAAGTTCCCGGTAGTCTGGTACCCAAACATAATTGCAACGTAATACAGAATAATAGCTTGAACTATACCTATAATAAAATAAAATAAGACGTTACCTAATATTATCTCTAAGGCTGAAATCTTACTAAAGGTGTACCTAAAAATATAGTTTTTTTCGTTAATCTGACTGAAGCTTTGCGCGATGCTAGGTATTAAGATAATCAGACCATAAATAATCAGACCCGGAGCTAAAAAATCGAACCCAGTCATATTTTCTTTACTAGGGTTAATAACATTGATATTTATATTGTCTTTGGCAAAAAATGCTCGGTTGATTGTATCTAAGACTATTGAGCTATTTACTTGGCTTGCAGCGTTATTTTGAGGTAGTAGTATCTCAAACTCTGGGCTACTTTGGACGTTGTCCAGCAACAAAACACCAATAGACTGATTACCTATTTCCACATCTTTTTTCAGAGACTCTCTATCATTGTAATCGCTTATAGTTAACTCTATATTATTATCTTCATCAGATAATTCTTGAAAAATTCTTGAAAGCTCAAACTCTGATTTATCTAGCTGATAAATACCTAACGAGAATCTGACATTATTTTCACCACCGAACGCTAGTCCAAATACAGACATAAAAACAACAGGTAAGACAAAAACAATTGCACTAGATTTTAGATTGCGAAAAACACTTTTAAAACTCAGTAAAAATGTCGAGAAAATTTTGTTCATAGAAAGCAAATTACAACTAATTCAAAAATTGGTCAATTATACATTACCTTATATAGATACACAGAAAAACTATAGACAATCCATATAGCTTTACGAACGCAACAGTTGATCTATAAGCTCAATTCTCCGCTTTACAAGCTCTTCATTCTTTAACTTATCGACTTTTTGACAAGCGTGCATTACAGTAGAATGATCTTTACCATTAAATAATTTACCGATTGTGGGATAGCTAAGATCTAAATCTTTCTTGCAGTACCACATTGCCAACTGTCGAGCTAAGGCGATATTTTTTTCTCTACACTTACCCATTACATCTTCTTTACTGAGACTAAATACCTTTGAGACAACCTCAATAATCTTAGCAGAATTAGCAGGTATCTGACCAATATGAATTGTCATCGTATTATTCTTCTGATAACCAGACAGTATTCTACCCATATCAGTGTCGTTAATTTCTTTATCTGGTAAGAGCTTTATCCTAGCTTGAATCCTATTTAATACTCCTTCCAAGTCACGAATGTTAGTATCTACTCTTTTGCAGATTTCTAAAATGTACTCTTGGCTTAAATTCAGACCTAAAAGCTGCAACTTGTAATTGAAAATTGCTATTCTGTCCTCCAAACTGGGCTGAGCTATGTCTACTACCATCCCCCACTCGAATCTAGAAACAAGCCTATCTTCCACGCCATCAAGAGATTTAGGTGGTCTATCTGAAGCTATAACAATTTGTTTGTTCTGCTGATGTAATTCATTAAAAGTGTGAAAAAAAGCTTCCTGTGTACCCACTTTTCCTCTAATAAATTGAATATCATCTAGTAGCAACAAATCTACAGATCTGTAATACTCTCTGAACTCTCTACCTTTATTTTTTTCTACTGATACTATAAAGTGATTAAAGAAAGTTTCTAAAGTAGAGTATTTTATTTTGTAACCAGGTTTCTCTTCTAAGACTTTCTGTCCAACGGCTTGTAGTAAGTGGGTTTTACCCATCCCGGTACGGCTATAAATAAACACTGGGTTATAACTATGTCCCGGTTCGCGAACTACACTTTTAGCCACACTCACAGCTAAATCGTTGCTACCATTTACTACAAAATTTTCTAAAGTGTATTTAGGATTTAAGTTATTGATGTTGCGCTTGGGTAAATAACTACTTATAGATTCCAATTTTTCAGCTTCACTTAATTCACTTGGAGTTACCTTAGGAACGGATATAATCTCTTCTTGTACCAAGGTCTTCTCGCTCTGTTCTAACTTTACTTCTTTTTTTACTTGGAAATCAACATGAACTACCTGAGGATAATATTTAGCTATTGCCTCATTCAGTTGTGATTTGAACTTTTTTTCAATATATTCGCGAGCAATTACTGAGGGTACAGAGATCGTTATTTTTCTCCCTCGGTTAGAAGTAGAGACAAAGTCGACACTACTAAACCAGGTCTTAAAACTACTACCAGGCACAAGTTTCTTGAGCTTTTGGAGAGTGTAAGACCAATATTCTTTAGTTGCCGACATCTTATAATTATTGGATTATTTTTAGAGAAATGTTAGTGATCAATATCACATAGAGTAGAGCACAGTTAACTATGCGGCAAAGTTGTACTTGAACGCCACATAGACTTGGGAGTCAGGAACAGGAAGTAGCTTTTTTGTATTTTATTTTAGACTGAAAGGGCTATTGAGTCTGCAAAACTCTGATGATTGTATACTGATTTGTTTATCAGTAATGTATCTGAAGTATGTTGTAAAGAAGATTATTTTGTCAACAACTATATATAGACCTATAATTCATCAAGAACCTGAATACCTAGTAAGTTTAGGCAGTTTTTAAGATGCTCTTTTAGGATCAAGCACAAACTTATTAGACTATTTTTACGAGTTTGATCAGCTTCAGAGCTTACCGAATGTTTTGTGTACCAAGAATTAATTTTTGAAGTAATTTCGTAAAGATGATTACACAATAAATGAGGCTTGTAATTCTGACAGATACTTTCAAGAATGTTAGGTAGAGTATAAATTGTTTTCAGCATAATAATCTCCTCGAGATTCAAAGTCTCTATGTCTATCAGATCAGTAGATACTGTTTGTGTTTTTTCTAGGTTATGATCGACATTATTTTTTCTTAAAATACTGTTTATTCTAGCTACAGTATATAGCTGATAAACACCTGTATTACCCTCGAAAGACATAATTTTATCTAAATCTAGAGTAATATCAGAGACCGAGTCGCGAGCCAAATCATACCATTTTAAAGCAGCAATTGCTAGTACTTTAGCTTTGGATGAAAGTACTTCATAACTACTGTCTTGAGATTTTGACTTTAATACACTCAGAGCCTGGGTTTGTACCGTGTTTATCAAATCTCTAGCCCGTAAGAAGTTACCTTTTCTGGCGCTCATTTTACCACTAGGTAGCTTCAATAACCCGTAACTAAGATGAATCAAGTTGTGCCATTGCATTTTGTCGATTATTTCTTGTGAGTTGAAGGCTCTAAAAAAATCGAGGCTAGATAAGTAGCCAACTATAACAAACAGTTGCTTGAAACTATGTAATTGCTCATTCCCGGTGACAGATATCATTATTTCAGATTTATGATCTCTCGCCCATTGCCAACGAGCAGCTACATCTCGAAAAATATAAGTCGTATATCCTTGCGAGCTAACCAAATAGCATCTACCTAGGTTTTGCAATTTTTCTTCTAACTGAATTGGCTTATTTACCCACTTTTCTTGTAAAGTTTCTAAATCTATGTACCTAGCTAAGCCTTCTTTCTGCCAAATGTTATTAGTTTCTAAGACTTCGTATAATTTTCTTAAATTATTTTCATAATAACTCTCACCCTCTTCAAAATCAAACTCAGGTATATTTAATAATTTTAATTCTCCTTTTAAATTAGCTTTAGAAGAGTCTAAAAACTTCTTCCACAAAGCTCTGTTTTCTGAATCACCCTGCTCTAGTTTTACAAACTCAGCCCTGACTATTTCAGCAAAATCTTGCACTACCTCAGATTGCTGGTTTGCCCACACATAAACTTTAGATAAAACATCAACTGGACTCTCGACATAATCTACAATCTTTACTTTTTCTTCAACACCGTTTATTTTAACTTCTAACTCTTGTAAATTTTGAAATTGCTTCCAGCCCCATATCAAAATACCAAATTGCACACCCCAATCACCCCAGTAATTTTGAGTTTTTAGATTAGTATATTTAAGTTGTAGTATCCGTCTTAATGAATCACCCAAATTGGCATTTCTAATATGCCCAGCATGTAGTGGTCTAGCTACATTGGGACTAACATAATCCAGTATGACGTTTTTCTGTATCCGCTCTAATTGAAATTGATCTTGCTTAACTACAAATTCAGCTAAACCAACTGCAGTAATATCAAGATTTATATACGGGCCTACTGTTTTGACTGTAAACTCATTGTGTAAATTGTGAAGAACTAAAAAATCTTCTAGCTTCAGTTTGATTCTCTCTGCGACCTCTTTAGGATTAGCTGAAGTTGCTTTAGCTTCAATAAAAGCTTGGTTGGTAGTAAGAATACCCATTTTTAAATCCGGAGGTACTGACCACTGGTAATCTGGAAATTTCACTTCTAGTAAATTGGTAAAGACTTGGTGATTCATAAACCAAATGTTCGGCACAAATGTTATATTGTAAAGTATTAGACTAGACTGATCATCTGTGTATTTATGTGATCAGTATGAGCTTAGATAGAAATCTTGAAAATGAGACTAAGAAACAAAACTTTGAATTTAATAAAAAGTTACAGGTTATAAGACATATAGTCAGTTATTTTATAAAGCAGATACTAGTATTGCTGATGTGAAAGCTGGTCTAAGTACTATCGAGAGCAAACCAGTAAATGCTAGCCCTACAGTAGAAAGAAGGTATAAAACACGTAAACAAAGACATTTTTGCGAAATAGAACTTTTGAATCAATTTAAACAGACATATTCCCTGGAAGACATTAATAAGGTTCAAGTTTTCTTAAACACTGAGAAGCTAGAAAAAGTACGTAAGTTGTTTTTAATCTTTCAAGAATTTCAAGATTTTGGCTATCAAATTACTAATGAATTAGAATTTAGAAAACTACAAACACAAGTTACGCAAGAATTTGATAATACTAAGAACATTAGATCTTCATTTAAGCCTTTTGACAAAGCAATTCAAATTAAAGAACTGGTTGACTGTCTAGTAGCTCAGCAAGGTATTATGGATCAATGGTTGGATTCATATAACCTCTTTATTGATCAAATTAAATTAGCAAGTATACAAGCTGGTTTGAGGAAATTTAAGCCTAATGAAATCCTAAGTTCTTGTAGAATTCAAGCCCAGACTCTTCAAAATATTATTGATAGTTATAGTCACTCCCAAGAAAAGGATGTTTTTATAAAACCGATTGTAGTAATTCAGCAGATTTTAACCAAATCCGTATCCAGTTTGTTGCAGAATCATTTACTTATAAATAAGACATTTAACCCGTTTTGTTTAGAACTAGTATTAAATGACTTAGATTGCTTTTTAGCTGATTTTGAGAATCAAAAACTAGAGCTAGATGTTTTTTTAGCTATAAATTTGTTAAAATCTCCAGAACCTACAGCTTCGCATATGTACAAACTTTACAGCGCAGCCCTTCGCACAGTAAGTGATGACGGAAGTACCAGAATCAGTGCATTAGAAAAATATACTAAAAAATTAATTATAATTAAAACTAAATTAGCCCCAGATTTCAGAATTTACGACTACGAAGATGCTCAGGCTACTAAGAACTTACCTATCAGAATTAAGCAAATTTATAGAGGTTACAACACCAATCAAAGATAATTTGGCAATCCTCAGTACCTAGTGTATAATGACCATATTATGTATGTACTAGGCGTCGATGGTGGAGGTACCAAAATAGAGTTCATGTTAACTAACACTGAGGGTATTGAGTTGTTAAGGTTCCAATATGAAGAAAATACTAATCTTAAATACACTACCAGCCAAAATATAATTAGAGTTTTGAAAACTGGTTTGCAACAAATCCAAGAATCTTTTGATATCAAGCTAATAAAGTTTGCTTACTTAGGTATAGCGGAATGTGGTGAAAATTGTGTTGGAAAAGGCAGAGAACAGATTTATGATTTTTTGGCTTCACAATTTGCTAATTTTGAACTGGCTGACGACCAATATTCAGTCTTCAGAGCTAAATCAGACGACAAAAACGGAGTCTTAGCTAACGCTGGAACTGGTTCAAATATTAACCACTTCTATAATGGACAAGAAAAGAATTACAAAAGTGTAGGTATCGGAGGTCGAGATCTGGGACATCTTTTTTTAAGTGAAATTGCCAACGGTGGTCTGGAAAAAGACATTTCTAAAAGTCAAATATATAAACATACTGCTGAATTTCTGGAAGAAGAGCCGATAGCCTTTATGAAAAAGCTAAAGCCGCTCGAAGTTATTCTAAACACCAAAGTATCTAGACTGACTAAGCACTTGATATTGAGCAGTCTTCAGAATTCTATACTTAATGAGGAGATTGATACTTTCGCGATTGTGGTAGCTAGTCGCTGGGTCCTTAAACTAACTTCATATTGCAGCATAAACTTCGAGTATAAGAGTCATGATCATTTCAATTTAGCTCTCACAGGTAGTTTGTGGCGTTGGGACATGATGCGAGAAATCGTTCTAAAAGATTACAAATCCAATTTTCCTCAAGCTAACATCATATTTGATCCAGATAAAAAACCTGTTCTCGGTGCAGTAAAAATAGCTTTAGAAAATGTTAGTTAATATAAGTTATACTGCTTTGACATTACAGCATTAGCTTGACAGGATAGTAGCGTATGCCAAAACCAAGCAACCCTGAAAAATGGGAATACATGTTTTCTGATGACATGACTTTTAGTCAGAAAATAGTAATTTCTAACCCTGAATTAGTGAATAGATTCTTAATCCTAAAAAGATCATCTATTTCTACAAATCCGGGGCTCTGGGATCTACCAGGAGGAAATGTTTTGTATGGTGAATTACACCAAGATTCTTTGGCTAGAGAATTACTAGAAGAAACTGGTTTGACTGATATACAAGAACTCAAACCTGCTATAGTTAACACGAGATATATACCTGAGAAAATGCTATACCGACTTTATATCGGTTATAAGGCTAAAACACTCGGTACTAAGATTATTTTATCTTCAGAGCACGATGACTTTCAATGGGTAACATTAGAAGAAGTTCTTAATATGCCAGCCAAAGATATGCTTAAAGAAATGACCCGGCAATCTTTGATTAACTAAGCTATGGCTGATTCTAAAATCCAAGAAATCTTAGAAACTTCCTACAGCGCTGGCTTCAGCAGTGATATTGACCAAGACGTTTTTGCTAAAGGTTTAAATGAAGATACTATTCATAGAATTAGTTACTTGAAATCTGAACCTGAATGGTTGTTGAATTGGAGGCTAAAAGCCTATCATAACTGGCTAAAAATGCCAGAACCGCACTGGGCTAAGATTAGTTACAAACCTATAGATTATCAAAATATAAGTTACTTTGCCAAACCCAAAAAGCAGTTAAACTCTCTAGATGAATTAGATCCTGAAATAATAGCAACTTTCAACAAACTTGGTATACCTATCCAAGAACAAAAACAGTTAGCCAATGTAGCAGTGGACGTTGTTTTAGATTCGGTTTCTGTCAAAACCACTTTTGAAAATAAACTCAAAGATATGGGAATTGTCTTTTGCCCAATATCTAAAGCTATACAAGAGCACCCTGACCTAGTTAAACAGTACTTGGGATCAATCGTACCCCCTACTGATAATTTTTTCGCTTGCTTAAATTCAGCTGTTTTTAGCGACGGTACATTTGTCTTTATTCCAGCAAATACCCGCTGCCCAATAGAACTATCAACCTACTTTCGAATTAACGCAGTAGGTACCGGACAATTTGAGCGAACCTTAATTATCTGCGAAGATAATAGCTACGTAAGCTATCTAGAAGGTTGCACAGCTCCCCAGAGAGACGAGAATCAATTACATGCTGCTGTAGTCGAGCTAATAGCTCATAAAAATAGTGAAATTAAGTATGCAACTGTTCAAAATTGGTATCCTGGCGATAGAAACGGAAATGGCGGAATCTACAACTTTGTAACTAAAAGAGGTCTCTGCAAAGGCAACAAATCCAAGATCTCTTGGACGCAGATGGAAACTGGCTCGGCAATTACTTGGAAATATCCTAGTGTAATTCTCAAAGGTGATAATTCTAGAGGTGAATTCTACTCAATAGCCATTACTAAAAATCAACAACAAGCAGATACTGGGACCAAAATGACTCATATTGGCAAGAACACCAAAAGCCGAATTATTTCTAAAGGTATAAGTGCAGGTAGTAGCAGAAATACTTATCGTGGTCTAATAAAAGTTTCTGAAGGAGCCCAAAATACCCAAAACTACACTCGCTGCGACTCTTTAATACTTAGCCAGAACTGCGAGGTTAATACCTTTCCAAAAATTGAGTCTAGCAATAAAACTGCTAAACTAGAACATGAGGCTAGTACAACTAAGATATCTGAAGATATACTTAACTACGTACTATCTAAAGGTCTAGAAGAGGAGGAAGCCTCTAATCTGATTATCCATGGTTACAGCAGAGAAATTTTACAGAGACTACCATTAGAATTCGCTATCGAAGCTAAAGCTCTTCTAGAAATAAGTATGGAAGGAGCAGTTGGCTAAAAACAAAAAAGACAGCTAACTGAATAACTGCCTTGGAGAATTTTAGTGAATTACAATAGTAGATGCAAATATAAGATAAATTATACCCTGACCTAATAAAAGCTAAAGTTTGTTATTTCTATTAATATATAGTCTTAATTGCAATAGTCTACTTGTAAGCGGTTTTCCTTTAGTTACGCATAGAAAAAATTTTCCAAGTAAATTTCTAACTAGACTTGAATTTTTAAATAACCTACTTGCTGTCCAGCTGTGATATTTCCATATAAAGATACTAATATATTCTAACTTATCTACAATATGACTATACTTGATACTCAACATAATATGGTCAAAACGAATATAATCATCTATGGTGATTTTTATTCCATAGATTCTTGATAACAAAAAGAGGTACCAGTACTTTTCCGTATAGCTGTATTCTAGGTCTTGTTCAAAATAATCTTGAGTGTACTTTCCAAAAGTATACCTTACTTTATACTTTTCCATTTGTAAATAGTTGTCGGGTGAAAACAATGTCCCGATTTTCTCCAAACAGTATTCAGGTGAGTTTATTAGTTTATGTCAAATAAAAATTTTTGACTATTATAAATTAATTTTATTTAATACTACCTTTAAAATACTTCATAATGTAAATCAAAATAAAAAAAGCAACCATAGAATGACTGCACTAGGAGATTCACGTGGATTAGTAAATGCACCCCAAGCATCTTTAATAATCATATTAATAAGCTCAAGTCAATAGTAAGTTTATTTCACTTTAGTTTGACATTTTTCTGATATTTTAATCTTCATAACTTTACACCAGATATTAATATAAGTTTATATGTCATCTATAAAATCAAAACTTCAAGAAATAATTGAGTTAAACAACCAGCAAAAAAACGTAGAAGCTGTAGAAAAGTACTACGCTGAGGATGTCAAAGTCACTCAGGCAGATGGTAGCAGCATTCAAGGTAAAGCAGAAATCCTAGAAAGTACTAAGGAGTATATTGAAAATATCGAAAGCGTTAAGTACGATAAATGTCTCAGCTATTTAACAAGTGATAAAGAAGGTAAGTCTTGGGATATTTACGAATTTGATCTACAGCATAAAACCATGGGTCAAATGGCAGGTACACAAATATCCGAGATGAAGTGGGAGAATGGTCTAATTAAAGAAGTTAAATTTACCATGCAAGACTAGACTTTTAGGAATTCAAAAAAGCTGAACAAAAGCACCTTGACCAAACAAGTACTTTAGGGTCACATATTCATTATATGAACTTACAAGAAATAGATATTCAAAACCTGATTCAGATCTCTTTACCCTACATTGTAAATATTCTTTCAGGTCTTGGAGTACTGGTCATTGGTTGGATTATAACTGATATACTTACTAGGAAATTAAAATTCTACCTAGTAAAAAGCCTAGATGACACCGTAGCTGTTATTATCGCTAATTTCAGCTGGGTAGTCCTCAAAGTGGTGTTATTTGTTGTCTCTTTAAATACGTTGGGAGTAGAAACTACCTCTTTAGCAGCTTTGATTGGTGCTTCAGGTCTATCTATAGGTTTGGCTCTGTCTGGCAGCCTGAATAACATCGCCAGCGTAGTTCTAATTTTATTGTTTAAACCAATTGAAGTAGATGACTATATTGATACACCTAATGGCAATGGTACGGTGAAAGAGATTGGTATGTTCATGACTAAGCTACAAAAACCCGATGAAACATTTATGTTCATCCCTAATAGCTTAATTACCGGAAATGAAATAACTAACTATTCTCGGAATAAAAAACGTAGAATGGAATTTCAAGTCGGAGTAGGCTATGAAAACGATATTGAGAAAGTAACTAATCTGATTGCGAAGCATCTCAAAAAACTAGATTATGTAATTGACGAAGATAAAGCAACTATAGGAGTAGTAGAGCTAGCTGATAGTAGTGTCACTATTCAGTGCTTCTATTATATAAAGGCTAAAGACTACTTGCATGCTTTGGCCTTTATATAATAGAAGCACTGAATAGTGACACTACTATCAGCTAGCTCTACTACTCCTATAGTTGCTTTATCTTCGTCAATTACATAATCT
>JBCDGH010000005.1:0-52249 GCA_038751365.1 Patescibacteria group bacterium
ATATATGAGGGTTCTGAAGAAACACTGGAGGCTTTAATACAAGTTGCTTTTATTAGATTATGCCTGAACAGGATTACTAAGGGGTTGAGTAAGAGATATTAAACAGACTCTAAATATTCACTGCTAGCAAGATATAAACCTATTTGGGTGAAAGTAAAACCCAAAACAACTAAAAAGGTAGATACTTTTGGAAGTAGTAAGTTAGTTTTATCTAGCTTTAGGTCAAAACCCTCGTCATCAAGATCTTTTTTCGTTACGATTCCAGGTAAAAAAGATAACAAAAAAATAAAAATTAATATTCTAGATACAGTTGTAAATGTGAAAATACTTTCTAAAATAGAATTTAGATATTCAGATAAAAACCTGAAATTTATGTTAGATATAATATTAACTACAATGTCTTGGAAAACAGGATTTACACTAGCTAGCAGCGGTACAATAAATACTAAGACTAAGACTGTAACGGCTATCTGTAATAAAAAATTATCTGATAATTTAAAGCTAGTAAGTTGTTTCCAAAAAGTAAAAATAGTTAATTTGCTTTCAGATTTCTGGTCTGCGTTAGAGATAGATTGTTTCCAACTCAACAGATTATCATAAAAGCCATCTTTAGTTGCAAAAGTCAAACCCATAAACAGCTTCCAAGGCAATATAATCAATTTCAAGATATTTGAGGAATCATTACTCTCAGGCGAACTGATCAAAAAAGAAATACTATAGATTAAGCCGATTAAGTTAAAAATAGTTAGTAGACTATCAGCTCTAAATACCAGGAAAAAAGCTAACACAGCACTAATTATAAAAAACACTATGTGAACTAATTTTTTATCACTATAAATAAAGCTAAATAGACTGATTAGCATGAAGGCTAAGGCTATACCAGAATAGCTGAAATAATTATTAGAGCTGAAAACTAAAAAGGGTATGCATATACTGACTAATATCACAATGTACCTAGTTAGTTGGCTTATTTTCATAATGGTTTGCTATTTAAATAGGTATTATATTGTTTCAAAAGCTAGTAATTGTCAATAACAGTCTTATATAATTGATAGTGTGAGTGAATATGTACCCCGTGGTTAATCCCAGGAAAGACTATTAGTTTAGAATTTTTGAGCTGTTTTTGGATTACTGCAGCTTGCTCAATAGGCGTATAAGTATCTCTATCACCCCATATAATCAATGTAGGTATGCTGATTCTTTTGAGGTAAGCTTGCAAATCTGTAGTCACTACTACCCTAAATATATCTTTCATGATACCTGTAGAATTTAAATAATCCTGAGAACCGATGATTTGGTACCATAATTTTTTGATCCACTTGCTTTTTACGATTCTTTTAGCAAATTTAGTTATTTTTTGTATTGTTTTCTTTGAGCTATTGCTTTGATCTCGTACTATTGCTGGAGCTACCAGAAAAAGCTTTTGAAAACTATAATTAGCTGCCAAAATAGAGCAAACTCCACCACCAAAAGAATGTCCTAGCAAACTAACCTTGCTATAATCTTTTATTCTTAAATGAACTAAGAAGTCTACTACAAATTCTGCATACTGTGCTGGACTCCACACTGTTTTCGGAGGAGAACTTAATGCAAATCCAGGCATATCTAAAGCAATTATACAAAGCTCATCTGTACTTGAGACTGCTTCAAACTGATTAATAAAATTTTCCCATATCTTAGCTCCTGTTGTATTCCAACCATGTAAAACAAGAAGGTACTTTTTTGCTTTATCCAGACTACCTAAAGTACGGTAAGCAATAGCAATATCTTTTATTTTTGCTTGCTCAATTTTTATTTGCATACCTTGACAAGTACTTACTTAGTCACTGCTGCCTGTCCAGTTAATTGATATTTTTCAGCAGTAAAGTCATCTGTCCCTGTTATAACAGGTGTATCAAACAGAGTTATATTTTTGGTTGTCTTTCCTTCAGGAGCCTCTACAACTAAGTCAAAGGATATACTCCTAGGGGAATTATCTCTTAAACCAGTATAAGCCGAAATTGCTCCAGGTTGCCAAATTATATCTCCAGTAACATCGTTATATGACAACTTACTCGAATCAACTGCTGGAGTAATACTTGAGGGTAACCATCCATTAATCAGTGATGATTTAGTCTTCACAACAACATCATTTATACTAGTTTGCCTACTTTTTAGGGTCCAAGTCACTGTAAAGGTTTCACGCCTTGAATTGTCTGGATCAACACCTTTAGAAACTACTTCCTGATCAAATAAAAGCAAACCCTTAGCCTTGTAGAGACTACCAGCAAAATCGACTACCTGTAAATTTTCAGCCGAGGCGGTAACCTTTGGTGTTACTACATAAGCATTTTGAGAAAGCCCACTTTCAATAAATTTTTCTGCCTCGGATAAGCGGATAGAGTATCTTAATTGCCCTCCATCCTGAGGAGATAAGTTGACTAGCTTTGGAACATTTACTCCCTTCCACTGGATAGTTCGGTTGTTAATACCACCTCTATCTCCTCCTGTAAAAGCTGCAGTAGAGTAGTCTAAGATATTTGCTGGATCGTCTACAGAGGCAAGGATTTCTACATTCCTTAAAACAGTTGTTCCCTTATTCCGATAATCAATCACAAAATTGAGGGTATCACCAGGTGAAAAGAGCTTGTTTGTATCTTTGTTTTCGATAGTTGTAGTCACTACCAGAGGTTGAGCTACAATAGTTATGTCTTTTGAAGATTGGGTTAAA
Source organism: Patescibacteria group bacterium (assembly GCA_038751365.1). Taxonomy (GTDB): domain Bacteria; phylum Patescibacteriota; class JACMRA01; order JACMRA01; family JACMRA01; genus JBCDGH01. The sequence goes on from JBCDGH010000005.1 coordinate 2,711, forward strand.
GTAATGTAATCGTTTCTTGAAGTTCGAATATCTACATTTACTCCAAAAGTTGCCTTTACTCCATCAGCTCCAAAAACTTTACCAACCACCTTCAAGGTCTGCTCTTTTAATCTCGGTAAACTAGGAATATACCAAATATTGTTGCCATCATCAGGAGTAGTCTTGAGCTCACTAGTGTCAGCAACCTGTAACTGCGAACTAACATAGCTAAAACCACCTTGTTCAGGATAAAGCAAACGAATTCGAATATCTCTTAACTCTCTTTCCGAAGTATTTTGAAAAACTATATTAACTTCAGCTTCACCTCCATTCTGAACGCTGTTCTGAGTAGGCAATACCGCCACTTTTACTTGAGGTTGAGTGATTTTTGTTTTCGCAGCCTGAATCAAGACACTCCTAGTACTGTTAGCTGATGATAGCAACGGAGTTGGAGTGTAGGTCACTGTACCGTCCATCAAAGTCTCTTCGTCGGTATTACCAGTTAGAGTTCCTTCGAATTGAATAATAATTTCTGAGGTACCTTGCCCTGCAGCATCTAGTCTGGCTATGGTAAATTCACTACCATCAGGTTTTGAAGGATCTGGGTTTATAGCTTGAGTAAACCTAAAAGCCCGGTCATAATTCAGACTTACTGTAATATTCTGCAAAGCTACGTCTTCTTGATTTTTTAAACTTATCTTCCAGCGATTGGGTGATCCCGAAGGAGAGGTTTGGGGTGCCTCAATCTTAGCTTCTAGATTATCAAAAGCACCAGTAACTGGCTCTGGTTGACTTAAGAAAGCAAAAATACCTACTGATGCTACAGCCAAGGCTAACACAATAATTAATACTAGCCACCATTTATGCAGTAATTCGTTGGCAATTTTCTTTAGCTTATCCATTTTGGATATTGGTTTTACACCAACCACTTGAGGAGCTACAGGTGGAACTGAATCGGGAATAGTATTTTGTTGAGAAAAATCTTGAGAGCTAGAATTATTTAATACAGCTTGTTCCGGTAGTGGCTTTTGATATGCAGGTGGAATTTGCTGTGTAGGAACTACCTGTTTTTGTGGAACGACTGGCTCAGGTAGTTGCGTTACTTTAGTTGGATCCTGATCAACAGCAATATCTCCACCCATAGGAACATAACCACTTTGAACATTTAAGTCATTATCATTACTCTCCGGGAAGAGGTGATTTTGGTCTGGAATATTATCTTTTGGCATAATATTATGAAGGTAAATTTGGCTGTAGAAAATTTTAATTCGGCTTTGCGATTGTGAATTCTTATCTCAGTAAATTCGTAACCTGTCAATAGATGTATACAACTTTATTCTCCAGATTAGAATTCATTTTCAGTAAAGATTTTTCGTAGCTTTCTACACTTTTAAAGTTAAAAAGTAAATTCTCAGATTTGTCTAAAATTTCACCATCTACATCACTAAGACCATAGTCTATTTCAAAAACTTGATTATATATTTTTTGCATCTTATTCGTCGATTCAACATCGTTTTTTTTATTCAGAGAATATAAGTCATAAAACTCACTAACGTCCTTATTAAGAAACTTGAGACTAGAATACTGACTATTATCTAGCTGCCTTACTACTTCTCCGAGCTCGTACATAATTGACAAATCAGGTTTATAATCTAAGCTGCAAGCCTTACTAAGAATAGATCTAGATTTTACTAAATTAAGCTCGAGTTGGTATCGATTTTGCAACACATCTTGAGCCTCATCTAGATACTCTTTAAAGCTAGTCATTAGATTATTCAAATACTTTTCCCTAACACTACTAGAAATTTGTATAGTATAAAGATCAGCCTTCAATAAATCTATGCTTTGAGAATGGGTTGTTAATTTTCCTAGCTCTTCATCCCACTTTAAAGTATTAAACTGCTTACTTGGCTCACTAGACTTACAGTTACGATTCAAATCAACGTCAATGTCTATTGGGTTTTCAATAGTATGCTTGATAACTAAATATTTATTGTATAGAATATGTTTTTGACTCTCGATCACAGCTAGTTCAGTAGCTATTCTCCTTGGTTGTAAATTACTATACCACATGATACTACTAGCTAGAGACAAAACTACAGTAAGCATTGTAAATACTTCCCATAGCTCAAAACCTATTAAGCTGACTTGGGGTTTGTTACTAAAATTAGAGTTTTTTTGAAGAAAGTTTTTGTTTTTATCAGACAAGACTAGGCAAATTCACTTGTGTTTGTTGATTATGATTTAAATTTTTTAGTAAGTCAAAGCATTTGCTAAAAAAGCATTGTACTGATAGACTATAGTTATTATTGTAAACAAGATAGAAAAATGTTCAAAGCTAAAGGGTATTCAAAATTTCTAGATTTGAGTGGTAGTATTAGGCTTTATTATGTTATTGCCTTGGGTATATTTTTTGCGATTTTTAGTTTTGTACTATACAGCAACATTATAGTCACTTTCACCATGATAGTGTGCACGGTAATTAGTTATTACCTCCTCTCTATCTCACCAAAAAACATTACTATAACAATAGATGAGGAAAATATAATTATCGACGATACGATTATCGATTGGAATAACTGTGTGGAGTGGGCCTTAGTGGATCTACATGGAGTTATGGAATTTGTTATTAGAACAAACAGAACTACCAAACCTTTCACTTATTTTTACCTAGATGACGAAGACCCAAAAACAAAAAAACTTATTACTATTTTAAGTTCTTACCTACCATATAATCCGGAAACTTCAGGTTTGAATCCAGTACACTCATTGCTAAGAAATTGGGGATTGAGATAGTTTAGAAACTCCACTAATAATTATTACAAACTCTCCTTTAGCTGGTATTTGTTGCAGACTAACTTGACCAGCTCTAAACCTCCAGACTGTTTCGTACATCTTAGAAATATCATTACAAACACATACTTCTCTCTCGGGCTCAAGATTAAGTGATAACTCGTTCAAAAATTTTATAATCCTATGCGAAGATTCGTATATTACCAAAGGTGTCTGACTAGTGATAATAGCCTTCCAAGCTGTAGATCGACCTTTCTTTAGCGGCAAAAAACCTAGAAAAACAAACTCTTTCTTAATTAGATTAGAGAAAACTGTTGCCGGAATGACTGCACTAGCACCCGGTAATATAGTAAATTTAAGACCATTTTTGATGGCCATAGTAATAACTTCTCTGCCCGGATCGCTAATAGCCGGAGTACCGCTATCAGAAACCAGTAGGACTTTATACTCAGAGCCATTGTCGTCAGTAATTATTTCTTCACTAGAGAATTGTTGATCGCTTAGCTTATCCAACACAGAAGACACACCTGACCAGTTAAAACTATGATTTCTCGTTAGATCTACATATTTTGGTTTATTTTCTACACCCAATAAATTCAACAACTTGCGAGTGACCCTACTATCTTCGCACAGTATTAAATCAGCTTGTTTAAACAATCTTAAAGCTCTGAGTGTTATATCTTCCAAGTTTCCAATTGGGGTCGGCACTATATATAGCACGATTTATTCTTTTTACATTCAATAAAAATATTCCTGAATCAGGAATCTATGGAGCCAACAACCAGAATCGAACTGGTGACCTTCTCCTTACCATGGAGATGCTCTACCGACTGAGCTATGTTGGCATTGTTGACCTGACTGAACTTACAACTATAGGTTTTGTCAAGGTATCGTCACAGATCTAATCGCTATTTTGCATACTCTTAAGCCTATTTAATTTGGCACGGTTTGCTAGTTCTTGATGATATAATCCACAAGCCTGATTTACTTGATCTAGGCTAATTGCATCTAAACCAATCTTCTGGCTACTATTTGTAACTTGTAAAAAGTGTATGATGTAAACTAATTTGTCGCGCAACATTTTTAAATGACCCTGCTCTACCAAGCTTTCAGTACCAACAGCATTGCAATTCATAGTATTAATGGTAAATATTTTAGATAGTTCAACATTTCTTATACCTCTTGAAAATAAATCTGATAATAAGTATTTTTCTGGGCTAAAACCACTATTTATTATTTCATCAACAGTGTTACCGATTTTAAGAGAGTTATATTTTAGCGTTTCGACATCAAAACCTTTCTCTGCAAGAACCAGATTATCATTTAAATTATTTACAGATTCTTTCAAAGAATTATCTAAAGATTTAATGGGTGTGTATATAAGCTCATATAAATATTTATAATTATCTTGACTTAGCTTAATGTTTTCTAATATCTCAGATGCTTTAAGACTGATGTTTTGCAATTGATCAACAAACTGTTGCTCCTTGCAACTATTAAATATATTCAAAATGGAAATACCATCATTATTCCAAAATTTGTTATACTTGGTTTTCAACTCTTCAATTTCTTTAGAGTTATCCCACAGCAATTCATAAATTGGGAATAGCGACACTGAAGCGTTATATTTGAAGGCTTTACTATTTTTATTCACTCTTTTAGAGTCTTGCTCGTATGATACTAAAGAAGCTAATATATCTTTTATTAGCTTTGGCGCTTCATAGTCAGCACCTTTAGATTCCAAAAATACAAACAAGTTTAAAAACTTTAAAGTATTTTCATTGATATCCAAATTAACTTGTTGCTCACCTCTAGCTTGATACAAGCTTTTAACCTCCTGTGCTATTGGTAATATTTGCTCTACTTGTGCAGCAGTATAAAACTCACCTCCTGTCCACTTTAACCTCTTTCTCCTACCCGCTTCATTTTTGGAATTCGCTTGATTTGAGATACCTATAATTATCTCATCAATATTTGGTACAATCTCTTTAGGGTATCTTAAATGACTTTTCAATCTTCTGATAAGTTCTTTAGATGGTGTGGCTTTGATTTCATTTAGTGATTCGGTCATTTTTTTGTTATGTTAGCTTCAAAATAAACATATTATGTTGTAAAAGTGACTTTACGTCAAAGACTAAATTTCTAATTTTTAGTTGGAGTACGCTTGACTAACTAGATCAATTATGATTCATTTAATCAATTAAAAACCAATATATGGAATTCAAACACACAAAAATCACCTTTGTAACTATTTTAATAGCTATCATACTAAGCCAAGCAATTTCTAGCTTTCTGTTCGACATTGTAAGGGTTGATGCCAGAGAAGCCGCAGTCGTTACCAATAGAGGGGAAGTATCACAAATCTTGAGAGCTGGTTGGCACTTTAAGTTACCTTATCTGACTGCTCACTCAGCAACCTACGATATCAGTACCCAAAATATGTCTGTGAGCTCTAGTGCAGCTAGTAAAGACCAACAAGTAGTAGATATGCAAGTCAACCTACAATACGCTTTGCAGACTGATAGGATTCAAGAAATATACCTAACTATTGGGGGCACAGGCAACGGTGGTATAAGAAAAGATGATAGAATTACTAATCTGATTAGACCAATTTTCCAAGAATCTATCAAGACAGCTTCGGCTCAATATACTGCTACTGATTTACTCACTAAAAGAGAAGAACTCAAACAATCTGTGATAGATAACATAACTCAACGCTTAGAGCAGTACTATATAAGAGTGATCACAGCAAATATAGAGAACATAGATTTTTCAGAGCAATTTGACCAAGCAATTGAAAACAAAGTGGTAGCTCAACAAAAAGCTATTCAAGCAGAATTTGAATTAGAAGGAGAAAAAAATAATTTAGAAAAGGAAAAAGTGAAGTCTGAAGCAGTTAGAGTAAGAGGAGAAGCGCTGAGACAAAACCCACAAATCCTAGAAGAACAAAAAATTCAAAAGTGGGACGGTAAATTACCAAGAGTACAAGGTCAAGAAGGAGTTATCATTGATTTAGAATAGATAAACAAAAAATTATATGAGGGAAGAAATGGGATTTAATCAAAAGGTTGGAATACTTTTCGTCTTAGTTTTTGTTTAGTCGTGTAACTATATTTATGGCACGGGATGTAGGAATCGGACCTACGCCTAAGGTTTTGGAGACCTCTATTCTACCATTGAACTAATCCCGTACTTAGACTAAAAAGACATGAAAAGTAGCTAATTGTCAAGCATATCTTGCAAAGTTTTATAATACTTTTTCAGCTTTGATTGAGCAATATCTTTAGAAGGAAAGGTTACTTGGTCAAAGTACGCAGGATAGGTCTTTGAAATTGTATTTAACCAGCTAGGTCTATTACTTTGATGTAAAATGTAAAACAAACTTTCTACCATTTTAGCATTTTCCTCTTGATGTGTACTTGGTAAAGGAACTAGATAAGCAGGTTTTTCTAGATATTGTAATTCTGTTATTGAAGCCATACCAGCTCTACACAAAACAAGATCAGCTAATTTCATTACTATGGGCATCTCTTCAAATAAAACTTCTAGTCTGAGATAATTTACATTTTTGACATCACCTAGTTGCTTAGTCTGTAGTAATCCAGTGAGATGAATTATTCTAAATTTTTTTAGTAACTCATCAATATTATTTATCGTCCAGACATTAATATCTTCTGAGCCACTACCCCCTCCAAAAATAAGCATTAAAGGATTGCTATTTTTAATTTTTAGAAACTTTTGTAACTCAAGGTTTTTCGCTTGCTCGATCAATTTATCTTGAGTTAATAAGCTTAGCTTATTATATTTTTCTTCTTCAATGGGGTTTGGAATCTGAATAGCATTCTTGAATTTAGAGTAGTTTAACTTCGTATAATTATAAACATAGCTCACTAAATTAGCCTTAGAAACAGTCAATTTGTTTGATAAGCCTGGCTGCGGGTCTTGCTGATGAATAATAATCTTGGTCGTGGTAAGTCTAAAAAAATTTGTTATCTCTGCAGCGTATATTATCGGAACTGCTAAAAAACTTCCTGTAGAATAGATCATTTTAGGCTTATCCAAAACCAAAAAATAAACACACTTTAGAAAAGACCAAGCTAATAAAATAAAATTTTTAAATAAGTCTGAATAGTTTTTTACTGTCTCTGAGATTTTTTCTGTTTTAAAACTAAGTAAAGTAAGTCTAGTCTCTGGCAAATACCGTATTTTCCAGCCTCTTTTATGACTTGCTGTTTCCTCAAAACCATTTTTGACCCCTATACATATTGGTTCAATATTTGACAAGCTTTTGACAACTGCTGGTAAAGGAAAAAAAGGTCCACCTGTTCTACCAGCAATCAAATATACTTTATTCATAATATTAAACAACTGTAAGCTGGATTTTAGGTCAAGATTGCCATGAGTTATCTCCTACAGCAACTAATTTATGTCTCTTTACTTGCTTTTTCATACCGCCTTATCCTATGACTTTGCCACTCTTGAAACAAGATATTAATTATAACTGCTATTGGAACAGCTAATAGAGCTCCGAGTATTCCTGAGAGTTGCGAGCCTAACATAATCCCTAGAATCACCACAATTGGATCAAGGCCAACTGATTTGTTCATAATATTCGGCACCAAAATATTACCTTCGATCTGCTGCAAGATTATCATAAAAGCTAAAACAACTAAAGCTTGAGGTAAAGATGCTGTAGCCAGAGCAACAATAATTATAGGTACTATAGCCACTACAGGACCAATCACAGGTATAATATCAGTAATACCTGAAATTAAAGCCAAAGGTAGGGCATATTCAATACCAATAATTTTTAAACCAGTGTAGGTTAAAATACCTACTACAGTCATCAAACCAAACTGACCGATAAGCCAGTGACCAAGTTTATCTTCTACCTTATTAATCACTTTTAGAGTATGTTCTTGATGGTCTATATCAGCAAAGCTTACAAGAAATTTTTTAACTTTTCCTGGATCAGATAGCTGGTAGAAAGTAATAGCAGCCAGAGTAATAAGTGTTAAAGCCCCAGTAAAGATATTAGTAGTAAAAGAAATTGCCTGAGCACCAAAATTAGTAAACGGGTTATTTGCTCCCAAAATGCGTTCCAGCTGATCTGCAATATTCTCTCCTTCATTTGCAGAAAATTGGTTTTGCAAACCTAACTCACCGATAATATTATTCAGTAGGTCAGGAAGATTATCAAGTAGTTCAAGAGTTTGGCTAACTATATTTTGTAGTGACAGAAAGAGTACGCCGCCCAAAAATAATACTAATAGCCCTACAACTGATAAAACAGATAGTATGCGAGGTATATTAAACAGTTTACTAATTTTATTAATTATTGGATTAAGACCAGCTGCTAGAACGTAAGTTAAGAAAATTAACAAAAGTAGATTAGTAACGTAATAAATCAAGGCAGCCGCTCCTATAAATAGAGCAATTCTACCTAATGTACGCCAACTTACTTCGTTATAAACTATATTTCTTTTCATATTGATTTTTTAATCTAAAAAGTAACATTTGGAAAATTTAGTAAATCTTAGGATTAATCATTCTCTGCTTTGTATTTAATAACCTTATTCAAAAAAGCTATTTCAGACTTATATTTTTCTCGAAACATTTCTAAATACTCCTCTGTTAAGTGAGATTCAAAACTTAGGGTCAGATCTTCATGCGCTAAATCACCTGGGTATTGTGAGTTTGAGTCTTTGGTAAATTTTTCCAAAAATTTTGAGTTTTTTTCGTCATCAATGTTTAATTCTAAAGATATTTGATGTACCAACCATGACAAACGCTCCTCAAAGATCTGATCTTGGGGATTTAGAGTATAATCATATTCAAAACCATTCTTTTCAACTGATTGCTTAATACTGTGTATAGGAAAATTGTCTAATCCGATCTGCCTTTTCAAAAAGTATTTGTATCGTTTTATATTCGATAATCCAGCATCAATACCTCTAACTAAAGTCTCGTCTAGCTCAGAAAAAGACCTAGGAAGAATTATACCTATATCTTCTAAAATTTTAGCATATACTCCATGCGAAAGTATATCATGATCTAAATTTGTTAACCTATTATTTTCTACAACCTCAATATTTTGATTAGATCTATTTAAACCAATTAAATTACTTTGCAGATTTGAGGTAGGGTTGGGATTTTTATACATATTAACTAACCCCTGATTAAACAAGAAATCCTTGGTATTATATAATGACAAAGCTACATCCTCAATATTTTTAAGTTTTAAATTAGAGCCATTTTCACTAGAATATTTTTGTTTCAGATCATTAAATTGCTTATACTTTAACTTCAAAAAGCTTTTCAGATTACTTGCTACTTTCTCATTTAAGATTAACTCAGAAATACTAGCCAAGTCTTTTTTGTTGCCAATAGTATTATTTATTAATGATTTACACAAACTTATTGCTTTCTTTGTATCCTCTTTTTCCTCAGAGAAAAGATAGACACTTTCACCTGGTTCAATTTTAGGTATATACTTATTTTTTTCCATATTTTATATTTGTCTTCCATCTAATTATATCACATCCACGCAAAACAAACAAAATTTACTTACAACAGTCTGACACTATCAGACTCATCTAAATAATCTTCAAATCCGACCACTATATTTTCGTCTACTTCAAAACCTTCATCTTGTAATAGCTGAATCTGAAGCAATCCTCTAGGACCTAGTTTTAAGCTAGATACTACTCCATGCTTTGCAAGAACTCGTTGCCAAGGATATTTTAGCTTTTCTTCCTCAGTAAAACCAGACAAAATCCAGCCAACTTGACGAGGGTTAACTCCAGTTATCTTGCTAATTGAGCCATATGTCGTCAGTTTACCTAGCGGTATTGCACTAACCGCTTCAAGTACTACAGTCTTGGGTGAGTTACTATTTACAATAGTCATAATTTCTTTCATGTTGCTCAAACCTTAAGTATAAATTTAGCGTAATGTCAGAATTTCGAATTAATAATTATATAAAACAAGAAACAATGAGTGATAAGGAACTCAGATGGAAAACTTTTATTCTCTCGGCTTTATTATTAGGGATCACTAGCTTTAATAATAATCTAAACTTTCGAGATAGCAATCAAACTGAGTACAATAACCCTGATAAGAACCAAAACAATCTTATGAACACTAAAGAGGCAGCTTAGGATAAATATTTGCGAATTAATTTATCTACTAGCCGAGTTTCTTTGGCAGTTCCTAAAGTCGTAATTGCAGCTCTAGAAGCAGTAAATAAGTCACTAGCTAATGATCTGATAGCTGGTGCTTCTACTTGGTCTATCTTGGTTAGTAGGTCTTGAAGCTCAAAGGTAAGATTAGAGCCGACCAAATTCTCAACTTGCCAACTAGTAGCGATCAATAGATCTTCATGCTCTATAATTAGCTTACCTTTTAGATACTCCTTGGCTTTGAGTAGTTCGTTAATAGACACTGTAGTCTTCTTCAAACCCTCTAATGTAGACAACACACTTTCTAAACCGAAAGAAAATTGACTATTGTCTATAGTCCCAGATATCTGCAAATAACCTGTAGCTTTAAATCTCACTACCTCACTACCAACGTTAGCAAACAGCATTTCCTCCTCTACTGTCTTTGACCACAGTCTAGATGACGAACCCTGTCCTAAAACACTATTTAATACAAGTAACTGAGCCCATTTAGTAAGAGTAGCTTCTAGCGCAACTTTAGTATCTATCGTGATCTCTGGATTTTTGCTAGCTTCACTGATTAGTTCTGACTGCATACCCTCATCTAGTAGGAAAGCAAAAGCAATCTGAGTTTGTGCTAAACCTCTTTGACGGTAAACCACTCTAGGCAATTCATCCACATCATCCTTATGAAATTCAAAAGGTTCTATGTATTTTTTTAATCTTGGACTCCAATAATTCCACTCTTGCTCAACTAGCTCCATGACCGCTTTGTTATCAAAATTACCTGACATTACTAAAAAGCTTTTATCTGGACGATATTGATGGGCTAAATACTCATTCACATCTTCCTGAGTAATTGACATAATACTATCAATCGTTCCTTCCACAGGTAGACCGAGGTTATATTTAGCATACAAATTAGACATGGCTAAACGAGTATGATCTGCATCAATAATGTCTTCAAAAGTTTTTAAATCTTCAACTATAGCTCTTTTTTCTCTATCTATATCTCTAGTATCAAAGTATGACCTCTGGATAACTTCAGCCATCATAGATATTGCTTTGAATTGGTGATAGCTAGGTACATTAATGTAGAATTGAGATAGTTCTTGCGTAGTTTGACTGCTGTAAGTACCTCCCATACTCTCTAAAGTAAGGTTAAGACTGCGCGAAGAAGTATGCTTGTCGGTTCCGCACCAAAATAATCGTTCTATCAAATAGCTGATTCCAAGGGGAAAATAACCTTCCTCCACAACTGAGCCTGAAGTAGCCACAAAACTTGTCAGAAAGACACCACTACCCTGTTTGGGTAACCTAAGGACTGTCATTCCGTTTTTTAGTCTTAAAGGTTTTAACATACCTATAATTATGCTTTTATATGCTACTTTATGTCAATTTTAGATAAAAAAAGGTCAGTCTTAAGTTAACTGACCTAACAAATCCACTTCAAAGGTTTCTACTACAATATCGTCTAGTGAAAGTTTGTAGGCATCACCTCCTTTAGCAGGGTATTAAAGTAAACTAACCAGATCAGTCTTAATTAAATTTGTCAACAAAAAATCTACCTTTTGGGTAGACTATCTGATAAAAAAACTGGAGAAGGTAAAGCATCAACCGTTTTTGTATTTTCTAAGTCACGTAAAAATAATACGCTCTTAAGAAGCATAAAATCCTTAAGATAACTAATCCACTAAAATTTTAACCAGTTCTTTTACCTCAAAGCTTTTGTCTATTTCTTCACTCAAACCTTCTACCCATTTGATTTCTACACATAGCTTAGACCAGTCGACTTTTTGTAATACACTTTGTAAAATGTCGTCGTCATGTACTTGAACAGTCTGCCACTTCATAGAAACTATTTGTCCGGGTCTAAAACCCTGCTTTTTCCTAAAATCCTGCACTGATCGCTCGAAATCTCTGATAAACCCTAACACACTCAATTCTTTATCAACCACCAAGTCTACTTTTAATTTACCAAACTCAGTATCATTCTCATATATTTCTCCTTCAGTCCTAGCCAAATCTTTATCTAGGAGGTTACACTCAGTTTTCAAAAGTTCTAACAAGCCACCATCAGCTTTAAATTCACTAAAATCCGCATATAAAGGTTGTCTAACCCTCACTAGCTGTTCTTTGCGGGCTGAGTGAATGTCACTAACTAACTGCCTTAGCACGCTCATTTTGTGCATTAGCTTAGTCTGTTTCTCAGTTAGTTTCGCAAACTCTGGAATTTCTGTAAGGTGGACAGACTCTAAGTCTTCTTGAATTTTGAGCAGAGACCATAGACGCTCTGTGCTAAATGGTTGCAACGCAGCAGTAATAATAGCAAATATTTTTCCCGTCTCTCTAAGGCAAGTAGCTACTTCTGCTCCGTGCGAAGATAAGATATCTTTAGACCTACGGATATACCAAGTAGAAAAATCATGAATATAAGGAATAACTAGTCTCGCTGCCTCAATAATATTATACGATTCTAAATAACCGTCTATTTTGCTAGCATAATCTAGTGTATAAGCTTGCCACCACTTGTTCAGTGGATGTTTGTAGGTCTTAGAAACCACCTCTCTTCCATAAGACTCTAGAACATAAGAGATATATTTGATGCTGTTAGATAGTAGTAGTGTAGAATCTCTAAATACAGTCATGACATCTTTATCTTTCATCTTCACAGTCTCACCATTGAAGAATGGACCAGAAACAAAATATAATCTTAGGGCATCGCTTCCAACTTTGTTTAGAAGTACATCTGGGGTAGAGTCAAAGTTTTTCTTGGATTTACTTAATTTTTTACCATCGTTACCCAGCAAAGTACCATGCACATGGACATTTTTGAAAGCCGGTTTATCAAAAATTGCTGTGCTAAGGATGTGTAAAGCGTGGAACCAACCCCTGATCTGACCTTCATACTCGACTATATAATCAGCTGGGGTATTGTTTTCTACAAATTCTTTGTTTTCAAAAGGATAGTGCCAACTAGCCCAAGGTGCGCTTCCGCTGTCGATCCAACAATCAATAACGTCAGTGATGCGAGTGTATGTATTATCTACTTCATCTTTAAGAACGATATGATCAATAAATGGTCTATGTAGATCCAAAAACTTTATACTACCAAAAGGTTGGTAAATACCCATATCATCCAGTTTGATCTGCCTATAGAAATAGAAATTTTTTAGATTTTTCTTGCTACCAGGGTGCAAACCTAACAACCAAGTAGTCCATAAAACCTGCTCATCTGAATTCAAAATAATCTGTACTGTTTCGTATTTCTCAAATAGACCTAAGATCTCATCTAGTATTTTCTGCCCATACTCCGCAAACCTTTTGATTTCTAGAGTCTTCTCTTTTCTGAGCTCAGTTAGATTTTTACTACGATATTGAGTGGCTGTTATACCCAGTGGTAATTTACTTTGTGAATCGCTAACAATGACTGTCTTCCCAAATTCATAAAATTCTGGGTTAAGATCGCGAGTATTTAAAAGCCTGAAGATTGGATTGGCTGCCTGTTTAGTTAGTTTATCCAAGGAGTCAACAAATATAGATTTGGACTTATCTTCAGTTTGCCAAATAGGCAGAGGAGTACCCCAATATCTTTTTCTAGAAATACACCAGTCGGGAGCAGTTTCTAGACCAATTCTAAATCTACCCTCTTTAAGATGTTCTGGCATCCAATTTATTTTTTCGTTCATCTCAACACTCTGATTCAACAATCTAGTCTCCCCTATATACCAGTTTTCTTGAGCTGAATAATATACTTTTTTATCATCTCTATTATACACCGGATACTTGTGAGTAAATCTAAATTTACTAAACAGCGCTCCTTTTTTTTCCATAAGATCATTGATCAAAGGATTGGCAGCCTGAAAACTCTTACCAAATACTGGCTTTAGCTCTGGATTGAGAGTGTCTAAGATTTCACCATACTCGTTTAGGCAGGTTAATACAGGAAGATTGCGTTCTTTTCTAATTCCAAAATCCTCAGCACCGTAAGCCGGAGCAACCTGTAGAATACCAGTACCTTCTGTGTTAGTAACTACTTCAGAAGTGTACACCCGAAATATATTAGCTTTCTCTTCGTAGGAATCAATTTTCTCATTTGGCTCAAAGACAGGCTTGTATTCCAAACCTTCAAGATCGCTCCCAGTGAAACTTACTATCTTAACAATATCCACCCCTAGCTTCTGAAAATATTCACTACTATCAGTAATTTGATCTAACTCTAACTGTAGCTCCGGAGAGTTGACCACTGCCTCATGTAATTGCAGAGATAAAATAGGAATACCTCTATTTTCAGCCAAAATAACAATCTCTGAGCTAGCTCCAAGATAGTACATTGAGTACTCTATCTCAGTACCTACACAAAGAGCCACGTTAGCAGGTAAAGTCCATGGTGTAGTAGTCCAAGATAACAGGCTTATGCCATAGTTTTTGTTTAGAATGTCTTTAATTTTTTGGAGTGTGTCCAAGTTTTCTAAGATTACTTTATATTGATCTTTTAAGTGCAATAGCTCTACACCAGCCTCCTTGTCAGTTTGTAGATTACCCCAGTCTAGCTGACTAAACTCTGGTCTACCACCCTTGAGTAGCTCTTTCAAATTAGCTTTCTTAGCTTTACTATCCAGCTTATCTAATATGGTAATTCGCTTTTCTACGTCTAGTTTATACCTTTGCTGCTCAGTAAAACTGAAAACTACCTCATCCTGAATTTTGGTGATCAATTTTTGAGCTGAGCCATCTTGCACTATAAATCTGACAACTGGTGTTTCTAAAGTATCATTCTTGTATTGAATGTCGTCAGCAATCTCCATGTGAGAAAGAGTAGCCCCCATAGACGGTGAGTACATACTTACCCTAAAATCCTTGTACAGCAGATTCTTTTCCCATAATCTACCGAGTCCCCACCATACTGATTCAATGTAATCGTTATCCATGGTACGATATTGCCAATCCATGTCGACCCAGCGTCCTGTACGACTGATGATGTCGCGCCACTCAGCGTCATAACTAACAATATTTTGCCTACACAACTCATTGAATTTATCCACACCGACTTCTTCCTCTATCTGCCTCTTATCTTTGATATTTAGCTGCTTTTGCACAAGATTTTCTATGGGTAGCCCATGACAATCCCAACCCCAGCGTCTAGCGACATATTTGCCTTTTTGAGTCCAGTACCTAGGAAAAATATCTTTAGGATAACCTGTAGAAATATGACCAAATGTAGGTAAGCCAGTAATGAAAGGTGGACCGTCTAAAAAGATATACGAGTCATTGCCTTTGCGTTGCTCAAGGCTTTTTTCAAAAATATTGTTTTCTTCCCAAAATCTTAGTACTTCCAGTTCGGAATTCAGCATAAATCCTTTAAATATTTGGTTTTTAGATCAGATTTGTCAACCCTCAGAATCAGTATTTAGCTAAGGAGTTTGAGAAAAGTTGAATTGTAAAAAACCTTATTTTTTCGTGTATTTTTATGGTTAATAAAACCGTTTTCAACGAGCAAATGTAAATACTTTGAAGCCGTATTCCGATTAATGTTCATATATGTTTGTAAGCTACTGATTGAATACACTGGGTTGACAAATAAGTAATCTATAAGACCTTTAGAATAAATTTGCGGGAGCTTAGTAGAAATCTCTCGTTGAAAATAAGTTTTTAGAGTCTGAATGTTTTCTAATAAATTTTGACTATGTTCTGACTTTTCAAAAATAGCTGTAATTAGATACTTTATTATATGAGCAAAACTACCTTCTCTCTGAGCCTCTTGTAGAGCCATATAGTAATAAGTCCTGGTTCTCAATATGTAGTCACTAATAAATAGACCAGGAAAACTTAAAATTTTTTTATAAAATAGAAATAAAATAATTAGTAACCTACCTGTTCGACCGTTGCCGTCAATAAATGGGTGAATAGACTCAAATTGTGCATGTAGCACACTGACTTTAACTAATACGTCTATTTGCTTGTAGTTATTTGCGTAATTTAGCCAATCATGTAAATAACTAGAAATTAATTTCTTACCAACTGGGGGTTTATATAATACTTCTCCAGTTGCTCTATTAGCAATGACTACAGGTTCAGTATCTCTTATTTTAGACTGATGAGGTAACAAAGTCCCTTGAATTAACTTTATTAAATTCAAATCAAAGACTTGATTAGTGCGAATATACTCAAACCCGGCTAACAAAGCAATTTTGTAATTATGAGTTAGCTTTTGCTCTGAGGTAAAGCTTTTCCTACTATTAGCCTCAACTTCTAGTTGCTCTAAAATAGTACTATTTATGCTTTCAAGATTACTACTCTTTACTGATTCAATTATAGTTGTAGGACCTAGCAACAACTCATAATAACTTTGATTCTTTAACATACCATCTAACTTACCTAAAGAAAAATAAGTCTTTTTAAGAAGTGGGCTAATACTTGCTAAATCATAACTAAACGAACCTTGGTTAAGAAACAGTAACTCATTAATGTTCGAATTTCGATTGTGCATATATTTCAAATATGCTTAAAAATTGTGACTAATTAAGCATATAGTCAAGATGTGCTAATCGTCTAAATGGAGTTTTACCTATAATAAATTTAGTACTGAGTATAACAGAACTATCTAAATCCAAGAACAACGGTCAGTAGTATATACTTGCTTTTTTTGGAAAAAAGACCTAAATTGACCTTAGTATTAATAGTTAGCTCATTTTTGTCACACCTAAGTACTATCTTAGTAAGCCTTAAAATATGTTCGAAAATGTTTCTCGAAATGATGTAATAGAAGCCTGGAATTATTGGTATCCTCTAGTCTATGGTTACTTTTATAGACGAGTTAATAACCAAACTGATGTAGAAGATTTAACGGCTAATACTCTAAACGCTTTTTTTATGAAGGCTGAAGTACGTAATGATAAGGGTTTTATCTGGCAAACCGCCAAAAATCAGCTATACAAATACATAGAATCCAAAAAATTAATTCCAGATATGATAAACTTGAATGAAAACCTAGATGTCCAAAAACAAACTTACGCTTATTTCGAAGAACATATAGAGACCAAATATAGTTCTCACTACAGCCAAAAAATTAAACAACTTCTAGATTGCTGTAAAAAACAACTTAGCAAGCAAGACTACGGAATAGTATTTTCGTCCATAATTGATAATCAAAATAGCTCTGAAATCGGTAAATATTTAAACATTAACCCAGCAACAATCAGACAAAAACTAAAAAGGTCTATAACCAAACTAAAGAAAGGCTGCACTACTTTGTGGATCGAGCTAAAGCCAAATAAATATAAGCAAGAATAATTATCGACTTTATGACATCACCGCTACTACCTAAAAACCGTGAAGACTTTAGAGAAGAGCCTTTGAGTCATTTGTTTGAGCTTGATAGTCGCTACAAAGAAATCAAGCAACGTGGTCTGACCGACCTACTTCAACAAACTCACCCTAAAAAAAGCTTTAAAGAAATAGTTAGTAACTTTTTCAGTAGTTACCGATTTGTCTTTGGCTTAGGCTTTGCTACTAGTGGTATTTTAGTAGGTTTGTTAGTTGCTTTTCTACTAGTTCAGTACGGACCTAATAACTTTGGCACCATTAACAATATTGGCGGAGGCATAAATGTAAGTGCTGCTGAAATTGAAATCGTTGCTGAAAAGCAGACTAAACTAGGCGTTGAGACTGATACAAAGTTCATAGTCAACACAACTAAGCCAATTCAAAGTTCAGATCTGCGCGATAATTTATCAATTACTCCTGACACTAGTTATGACATCAAGCAAAACTCTGATCAAAGCTTTGAGATTATTCCAGCTTCAGAATTGGAAGAAGGTCAGATATATGAATTTAACTTAAAAACTACTACCGAGTCACAAAGTAGCTTCCAAAACTCAAATCTCAAATGGGCTTTTCAAACCAAAGATAAATTCAGAGTAGTACAAACAATACCTAGAGACCAAGCCACACTAGTACCTCAAGATACTGGCATAGAGATCAAGTTAAATACTGAGAGTTATGAAGATTTAGAAGCGAATTTCAGTATATCTCCAAATGTAAAAGGTAAATTTGAGAAAAGCGGTAAAATAACTAGCTTCTTACCTGAAGAGGAGCTACTCCCAGCAACCATTTATACTATAAAAATTAGCTCTACATTAAGCCTCACAGATCAATCTACCAATTTAGGACAGGATTATATCTTTAGATTTGAAACTAACGACAGTTCTGATAATAGTACCTTCTTGAACATTGGGACATCTTTTATGGAAGTAGAACCTAGTGAAACAGTTAGATTACCCATATCTACAGACTCTAATGTAAGCTCTACCAAAGTTTCTATCTACTCTTTCAAAGATCAAGCACAAATAGATGATGCTTTAAACAAATACCTTAGCGGCGTAGAAGAATGGTCAAGATTCTCTCAATCTAGTGACTTTTATACAGTAGCTAACATGAACCAGATAGCTACAGGAGAAGCCAAAATCCAAGGTTCTGGAAGCTATTATCAAAAGTATTTCCAACTACCTATAGAACTAGAGTCTGGTATTTATGTTGTAGAAGCCAAAGTGCAGAATCAATCTGCGCAAGTCTTAATCCAGAGTACAAGCTTGGCTGGTCATTTAACGGAGACTACTACTGGATCTTTATTATGGCTTAAAGATAAACTAAATCAACAACCTTTAGTCGGAGCTAATATTAAAACTAGTCTATCCAACCAGAACATAAAGAGTAACGAGCAAGGAATCGCTAATTTAGAGCGTAGCAGTAAAGAACAAAATCATTACTACAAAATAACTTCTGACGAGAGGCAGCTGTATATTCCTATAGTCAGAGGCGGGTATATTGGATACATGGGCAGAACCGACTTAAACACCCGAAACAGTAAGTACTGGAGTCATTTATATACTGATCTAGGCGCTTACAGACCAAATGATACCATGAATTTCTGGGGCTTTATACAGGCTAGAGACGGATCAACCCTCCCAGAAAAACTAACAATAGAAATTTTTGATGATGACTATGGTTATTCCAAATTTGGAAATGATGAGAGAATCATAAATTCCAAAGAAGTAAGACTAGATGCAGGTACATTTAACTCAGAGATAGAACTAGGTAATCTGGAGCCTGATTACTACTACACCAGAATAGTAGATGAGCAAGGACATATAATTAGGCAAAATTCCTTCGAAGTAGTAAACTACACCAAACCTACCTACACCACTGAGCTTAACACTGATAAAGAAGCTTATTTTGCTGGGGAACCAGTTAAAGTTAATGGCATACTTAGCTTTTATGAAGGCACTCCTGTAGTCGACACAAAATTAAGTCTAATTACTAGCAGCGAGTCTAAACAAATACAAACAGATCAGATGGGCAACTACCAAGCCACTATTACTTTTCCTAAACAAGATGTCTATAGAACCTACTTAGATACTAGATCAGTCAAATTATATACTGAATTTTCAGCTGAATCTGAACTAAGAAGTTACAAAGAAGTAAAAGTATTTAATTATAGGACTAACGTAGATATAGATTCGGATATCAAGGATTCAGTAGCTCGAATCAAGCTCAAACTAAACCAGATAGACATTACCAAAAAACCCACTGGTAAGATCGCTGAGACATCTGACTATCTAGGTCAGGCTATTACTGACAAGAACGTCAAAATTAATTTGAAACCATACAAACTTAATCAAGTAGAAACGGGGCAATACTACGATTTTAAAAGCAAAAAAATGGTTAAAACTTATAATACCGAAAGGCAATACCTACAGCCTATTAACTATAATAACTTAAAAACGAATGAAAATGGTGAGATCTTACTAGAGTTCAATAGTCCTGATAATACATATTATGATGTTAGTTACGAGCTAACTGACACAGATGGTAGTCAGATTAATATAAACTCCGACATTTACCCAAGATACTATTCATCCGATAAAGAATATTACAATCTAGAGATGGACTATACCAGACAATATAGTTTGGGTGAAGAAGTTGAGGTAGAATTTGTTAGCAATGAAAGATTTGAAGAAGAACAGAGTGCTGAGAATTTCTTATTCTTAAGATATCACAATGGGCTATACGATTATACTACCCAAAAAGAACCTAAATACAGCTTTGAATATATCAAAGAGCTCGTCCCAAACGTAGGTGTAGAAGCTGTGTACTATGATGGTCAAAAATTTAACTCTAGCAGTCTTGAAAACATAAACTACAAAACCAGCGACAAAAAGCTCAATATTGAATTATCAACAGATAAAGCTGAATATCAGCCTAGAGATAAGGTACTACTAAATGCCAAAATTACTGACTCAAATGGTCAACCCGTAAAAGCTAAAACAAATATAGCTGTAGTTAATCAAGCAGCCTTAGCCTACAACAAAAATGAGTCTACAGTATTGTCTAATATTTATAGACCTGTACCTAGCGGACAAAACTATACTTATTCAACTCACACTTCGTTTAGTAGAAGTACCGGGGGTGTAGGAGACGGTGGTTTGATTGAACAACTAGTAAGAGATAGATTCATGGATACGGCTATATTCAAAACTATAGAATCAGATCAAAATGGAGAGCTTACCACTGAGTTTACAGTACCTGATAACCTTACTTCATGGCGCGTCACTGCAGAAGCTATAAGTAATGATTTAGGTGCTGGTTCTAATACTTTTAGTTTTTCAGTCAAAAAACCCTTCTTTGCTACCTCTGTTGCTAATCAAACTTACCTAACTTCAGATAAACCTAAAATCAAGCTAAGAGCCTTTGGTAGTGAGCTAAAATCACAAGACGAAGTAAAATTTAATCTAGAGTCAAATACTCTACAAATAAGCCCGAAATCAATTATGACGAACGGCAGTAATCCCGTAGAAACTAGGCTAGAAAATCTACCTATAGGTAAGCACGAACTAAAAATCACGGCTCGTAGTGGTGAGTATGTGGATAGCTATATTAGATCACTAGAAGTACTCAATAGCTACACTAAAAAAGCCGTTATAAATTCATATGATTTTGAACCTAGTATCGAGATTCAGGGTTCTCAGACTGAAAACACCGAGATTATATTTAGTAACCAAGGGGCAGCCAGATACCTTAGTGCTTTAGAGAGTATAGCTAATAATTCCGGTCAAAGACTAGATCAAAAACTACCTAAGCAAATCTCTATAAAACTACTTAATCAATACTTTAATAACAATTACTCTTTAGAATCAACCGATTATAAATTGTATCAAAGCGAAGTTGATCGAGGCATAGCTATCTACCCTTATGCAGACTCGGATTTAGAAAAAACTATCTGGAGCTTAAGCCTAGCCAAAGAAGAGTTTGACACTTCAATAGTAAAGAACTATCTTGAAGAAATTATCGATGATAAAGAGGAATCTAGGGAAAGAAAAATATTAGCCTTGACTGGTCTTAGTTATCTAGACAATTCACTTCTACAAGAAGCTCAAAACCTAGCGAAAATTGATGATCTCAACCCTACAGAAAAACTCTATACTGCTTTAATTCTAAGCAATCTTGGCGATAAAGAGAATGGACGCACTCTATATCAAGAAATAATAAGAGACTATAGTATGGAAAAAGATGATACATCTAGACTGAATTTAGGCAAAACAGAGGATGAAATTATCAGACATAGCATCCTAGGAGCTGTTGTAGGCGCTCACTTACAAGAAACTGAAGCTGAAAAATTATTTAACTACACTTTAGAAAATTCAACAGAAAGAGATATAATCAGCTTACAACAGGCTAGATACCTACAGATATCACTACCCAATCTAAGTAATCAAGATGTAGAGTTCAGCTTTGAGTACAAGCGGTCAAGACAAAATATTAGGCTAAATAATAACCAGATTCATAGACTAGAACTTAACAATGAAGAACTAAATAATTTAGAAATAGAGGTTGAGAATGATAAACTTGGAATAGTAAGCAAATACTCAACAGAATTACAAGAGCAAACCAATAATCCAGATCTATTTATAAGCAGAAAATACTACGTTAACGGTCAACCCACGACTACATTTACTGACGGTCAATTGGTGAAAATAATACTGGATTATAATATTAAGAAACAAGATAATAAAGGCTGCTACACTATATCAGATTATCTACCAAGCGGTCTTAAACCATCTACTCAAGTTCCACTTTATAATTATTTAGGCTTAACTAACTCTTCATTAAGTCCTTATCAGACAGACCAGCAAAAAGTGAGTTTTTGCGTTACCACTGAAACCGAAAGACCAATAATCTACTATGCAAGAGTAATTAGCAAAGGAGAATTCAAAGCTGACCCAGCGATCATTCAATCTACCCAAAATCCAAGTGAACTAAGCCTTAGTGAAGGATCAAAAGTAACAATTGAGTAGCCTAATCGTGAGACTTTATGCCAGCAACTAAATTAATACTTATAGACGGTCCAGCAGGAGTCGGTAAAACTACTATTTGTGAACGGCTTAGTCAAGACTTTCCTGATATAATATGGCAGAATGTTGACGAGCTAAAAATTCCTTTCAGAGAATCTAGCCTAGGGTTTAGTAGATCTAGAGATATGCCAATTATTTTAGAAAAAGTTAAAGAACTTATTAAAAACTCTGGAGGTAAGCATTTACTCATTGACGAAGCTTTTGCTGAAGAAGTTTTTTCTATGATTGACTTTGCAAAGAAAATTAAAGTCTCAGTATTACCTATATATTTACAAGCAAGCTTAGAAAATGTTATGTTAAGAAATAACCAAAGAGGCAAAGTCAAAGACAATCAAAAAATCATAGATACTTGGAATAAGTCGCAAACCGTTCTGTCTAAGAGCTCAGTATTTACAGTTGTTGATGCAAATGGAAATTTTGATAAAACGTACAGCCAAATTCTACGAATTGTAACCCAATTTTATAACTAGTCTTTTGTAATTACAGTATTGTTATTCATGTTCAGATAAAGCAAATTTACTATTCATATTAATTAGAGAACCTATAACTACTCTACTTGCAGAGGTTCGTCTCTAAATTTACGATAGGTAACAAACCTATTAGCTGACTCTTGCCAGTACCCTAATCTAAATAAATCACCATTTGTAGAACTGGTATACAAATAACATTTTCTCAGATTGCTAGCCTGGCTAAAATTGCAGCTCAAAGTATTATCGTTATAAATTTGAGTTTGAGGATTTATATCTTTTGAAGAATTAAGTTTTTCCACACATCTATAAGGTATTTCTCGTTCACCAAAAGTAGTAGAATACACGCCTCTATTGTCTCTAGGAAAGTCTTCTTCTCTAATATATTTATGAGTATCTAATTCGATAACTTGACCGGTTAAATGCCTTTTTAAAGTAAATTCAAAATCTACTTCATTCAATGACCCTGAGCAAATGGCTTTTGGATAAGCTCTTTGACTAGGAATTGTATTACTATTAATATAAAACTCATTCAGTCCGTTCACAACTTGAGAAATATCTTGCAGTCTTTGCCTGTCTCTATTTACAGCGTTCTGACTACTAAAAGCCCACCACGATATACCTAACAAACTAATTAAGCAGACTACGATTACTATAATCTCTAAGAGATTAATTCTTTTATTTAGGCTAAATAATCCCGACCTAGAAGTGTTTGTGACATAGGTATTCTGATTATAATTATAACCTTGAGGTGGTACTTGGTTAAAGCCATTTTGGTTTGAAGGATAGCTACCTGTCTGTTGCATCATAAATAACATACGAATTTAGTTACTCAGAATTAATCCACAATTCATACAAAATATAACAAATCAAGACCAGTATACCCCTCCAAATAGTAAGGACTTGTGTCTGCTGCATAACTAGTAATAAAACAGTAATACCTGCTGTTACCATACTCTGATAAACCAACTGGTTGACTTGATATATCGGCAAAATTTGTTTTCGAATAGTAAAATACCACCAGAAAGTAAATAAGCTAATTATACTGGTCAGAAAAACTGTTAAAACACCCAAAAAAGCCCAAATATAAATATTATTTTCGTAAGGATCTACAAATACCAAAAGAGTGCTTAACCCAACAAAACTAAAACCGCAAGATAATAGCAGCAGTCTTTGTAAATTAATAGTATACTCAACTGGATTCATAATCTTGACTAAAACTAGATTGCCTCTCACCGTAAATCTTGTCAATCGTTAACTATATGCTCGACTTCTCAGAGATAAAACTTGGTAAAGTAGTACAATACAATAATCAGCCCTGCGTAATTACTAAATGTGACTTTTTGAGAATGCAACAGCGCAAGCCAGTAAAAAAGTGCATACTTAAGAATTTAATTACAGGTAATAACGTAGAATACTCATTCAAAAGTGGAGAAGCTGTCGAAGAAGCTGACTTGAAGAGAGAACCAGCGACTTTCCTTTACCAGACAGGTAATAACCTAAATTTCCTAGTATCAGCAACTTATGAAACTGTAGAAATAGACTCACAAATTATGAGCGACAAAGCTGATTACCTTAGCGAGGGTCAGGAAGTAGTCATTCAGTATTTTAACGATGATCCAATAAGTGTCGATCTACCAGTCAAAATCTCTTTCAAAATTATGCAAACCGATGAAGTAGCAAAAGGCAATACAGTAAATAACGTCTTGAAAGAAGCTACTATCGAAACAGGTAAAATAGTCCGCGTCCCATCATTTATTAAAGTAGGAGAAAAAGTAGTTATCAATACTGTTGAGGATAGCTATGTAGAGAGAGATAACAACTAGACTACTCCAGCATTATTTTTTACCTGCAAAGTTATTGTATTTGTAGCTATAATACATCGTACTATAGTTAGGATCACTCGCAGTATCTAGAATTTCGATTTTCCCTTTTTGGGTAAACTTTATAAGTAGGTGATTATCATGTACATTCAAGTTAGAAATATTTAATGACTTTAGATTTTCTTTTTCTGAGTTATTTATCAACACTGCCTCCCCTTTTTTTAGTAGGACTTGAGAACTAGCTTTATCAGCTTCGTATAATATGATTGACTTAGAATTAGAGTTTAACTTATTAACAAAAAACATACCTTGACCAATAACCACGCATATTGGTAGCTTATCTGCCTCAATTGCCATATTCTGACCAGCTATTGTGTTACCCAAAATTGCGCAACCGTTTTCTCCATTATAAGCATTTTCAAGTAAGCTCTTTTCGTTGACTATAATCCTCTGACGATCGTCTATATTATAGTTGAATTTTAACTCAATATTATACTCTTCAAAAATTTTATCCAAAAACGACCAGTACTCATCAGGTGAATTAAATATTTTTGGTATCTCAATCTCGGGATTAAGCGGGTATTTAATAAAATCTTGTTTTTTTTCTGGCTTAAAAAAATCTAAAACTTCCATAATCAACTTTACAAATTTGTACTGAAATACGATTATTTTGGATTATTCTTTACTTTAATGTTTTCGTCCAGAACTTTAACTAAATCTTTAACGGATATAATATTTGTCAAAATGGCAATAATAAAATAGGCTCTGAGATATTGCAAGTAAACATCAAAAATATATAAACGAATATGAATAATGAAAAAGTTAATACACAACAAGAAAATTTGAAAAGTTCTGCAGAGATAGAGCGTGAAATTAAAGCTAAGCAAGCTAAACTAGAAAATCTTAAAAAATTGCAGCAGGGATTGGAGTCTCAAATAAGTGAGCTTAAAGATGAAAAAGCTCGAGCCAAGAACCTAGAAGCCTATAATTCCTTCTTGGAAGCCTACCCTACTTTAGACAAATTTGAAGAATCATTACCAGAATTAGCTAGCTATATTTCTCAAAATAAAAATCCTGACACAGGTGTATATAACTTGATACCTGTAGTTAAATTCATAAATGAGCTAATTATAAAGCACTATAAAGCTAATAAAGACGTTCACAATAAGCTCATACTAACTGGTACTTATGAACTAAATCCGGAAACACCTAAGGTTTATCATTCAGAACAAGCAGAGATATATCCTCCTCTAGAGCCCGAAGATATATCTGTATACTCAGAGTGTGAAGAAAATAGAAAAGAAATGATAGAAAAGCTAAATCAAGAAATAAAAGAAGGTAGAAATGAAATATTAGCGCATAATAGCCTGCAAATACCCGAAAACTGTACAGAGTTTTCACTAGTCCTAGGTGGCACTTCAGAGAAGTTTAAATGCTATGTATACTCTTCCCAAGAATTTAATTTAGATAAAAAACAACCATATAGAAAAGTAAATCTAGCATTTCTTAAGCTGAGGAGAGAGCCTGACGTATACGAACCTGCTCAAACTTTCCAGTTAAATAAATCCGAAGTGACTATTGGTAGAAGTACAGAAAATAAACTCGTCACTGTGGAAGATGAAACAAAGGTGTCAAATAATCATTTACAAATAGATTTGGTAGGCGATCAAATAGTAATTACCGATAATTCTACTAATGGAACTAAAGTTAACCTAGCTTATATCTCCCATTTGAGTTAGAGAAGCTGATATGTGGCATTATTATGCTAAGTTCAAGAATCTTGACTAAAAAAACTACTTGAGAGACCCTCAGATATATAGAACTAATCAAAATAATATTGTGTCGCAGCTTCCGTTAGCAGAAATTATCCACCAGTACGAAGAAACAAACCAGAAACTATCAAATACTTCAGATACTGAGATTTTAATCAAATTAGGTAAGGCACAGAAGAAAGCTCAGCCCAAGTACGAGCTAGCCTCAGAAATATTGAGTTTAGAAAGCTCTCTAGCTAAAAATGAGAAACTACTTACAGAACTAGACTCTGACGAGCAGGAACTAATCTTACTAACTAAAGAAGAAATAGACGAACAAAAAGTTAGATTAGAGAGTCTTAACGAGCAATTATTAAGTTACTTAGCACCTCAAGATCCTATGGATGATAGTGATGTTCTTTTAGAGATTAGAGCAGCCGCTGGGGGTGATGAAAGCTCTTTATTCGCAGCTGAGATTTTGAAAATGTACACTCACATGTGTCAAAAACAGTGCTTCAGTATCAAAACTATTTCTTTTAGCGAAAATGAATTAGGAGGGTACAAAGAGGTAATTTGTGAAATCAGAGGTGATGGAGCTTTTAGTTGGTTTAAATATGAAGGTGGAGTACATAGAGTACAGAGAGTACCTGCCACAGAAAAACAAGGTAGGGTGCATACTTCGACAGTTAGCGTAGTAATCATGCCGTTAATCGAAAACAATAACTCTTTCAAGCTAGACATGAATGAGGTAGAGATAGTTGCCTCCACTAGCCAAGGCGCAGGCGGTCAAAGTGTCAACACTACTTACTCTGCTATCAAGACTAAGCATATACCTACCGGGATCGAAGCCCAGTGTCAAGATGAACGTAATCAACAACAGAATAAGTTAAAAGCTTTGCAAATCTTAACTAGTCGCGTATTTGACTACTATGAACAGGAAAGGCTAGCCAAAGAATCAGCAGCTAGAAGAGTCCAAGTAGGTCGCGGAGACCGAAGCGAAAAGATTAGAACCTATAATTTCCCACAGGACAGACTAACCGACCACCGCTTTAGCCACAGCTGGAACCAACTTCCGCTAGTAATGACTGGTAGAATTGAATCAGTAATAGAAGATATCAAAAAAATCGTAGCTAAACAAACTTTGGAGCAACTCACCCACTAACATAAATAATACAGCAGTTTTATTTAGTTCCTACTCTACTTATCACCTCTTTAGCTAGTTCTTGGTAGGCAGATGCTCCAGGTGATTTAGGATCGTAGTCAAAAATTGATTGACCAAAAGAAGGACTCTCGGCTATTTTAACCACTCTGGGAATAGAAACACTGAAAAGATCTTGTCCAAAATTTTTCTCCAGCTCAGCTCTTACCTCACCACTTAGTCTATTTCGTTTATCATACATAGTTAGTAAGATACCTAACACTTGCAGCTTAGGATGAAGCTTAGTCTGAATCTCTTTTAGTGTCATTACTAGTTGCGTCAATCCGTCTAAAGCTAAAAATTCGGCTTGTACAGGTAAAATTACTTGATTACAAGAAGTTAAAGCATTCAAAGTTAAAAGTGATAACGAAGGCTGGCAATCTATAAAAATAAAATCAAAGGAACGGTTGACGTGAGGAGTTATTGCGGTTTTTAAGTTAAATTGCCTACCAGAAGGCGAATTCTGATTGAATTGGCCAAGCTTCAAATTAGAAGGTATTAACCATAAATTTGGAATATATGTGGGATAAGTAGTATCTAGTAATTCTCTCTCATGATTCAAAACATCTAAAATAGTTTTTGGACCTTTTTGGTCTTGTATAACCTGAACTCCCAAATGTTCTCCACTATGCCCTTGTGGATCGAGATCTATAATCAATACTTTATATCCAGATTTAGCTAAAGCAGCCCCTAAATTCACAGAGGTAGTAGTTTTCCCGACCCCACCTTTTTGGTTTGTAACAGAAATGACAGTGGACATTAAAAAGTAGTTATGGTGCACCCGGAGGGACTCGAACCCCCGACCAACTGGTTCGAAGCCAGCTACTCTAATCCACTGAGCTACGAGTGCAATTTATATCTGTAAAGTAGCTTGGGAGCGTCTATTTGTCAAGCACCGAGTAAGACCTCTCTATAATGTCCCCAAGAGTACAAGAATAGGAAAAATAGAAGTAAGCAACTACTACCAAATAAAAGATTATTAATTTTAGGATAAGTTTTTTCTAGCCAGTAACCCAGCGAATAGTTCAACAGAATCATAAACCCAAAGGCTAATGTCATAGTTCCCAAGCTTATGTCTTGAGATAAAGTCTGCATCACTCCCAAATTAATTTCATGAAAGTTATCAAGACTAACATAAAAAGACAATAAAACTAATATTACTATATACGCACCCCAAACCCATATCCAGGGTACTAACAGAAATCCAATTAAGTAATTTGTTATAGATTTAGTATTAGACTGCATAACATTGTTAGAATGCTAAACTCCAATAATCTTGTCTACTATGCCATATTCTAGAGACTCTTGTGCACCCATATAATAGTCTCTATCCATATCTTTCTCAATCTTTTTTATAGTTTGACCTGTTTTGTTGGACATGAATTCATGTAAATTATCTTTAGTCCTAATTAAATGTTTAGTATGAATCTCGATATCACTAGCCTGCCCAGCCAAGCCTCCAGAAATCAGCGGTTGGTGAATCATGACTTCTGAGTGAGGTAAAATCATTCTCTTTCCTTTTACCCCATTAGCCAATATTAAGCTAGCAGCTGAAGCTGCCATTCCGATACATACTGTAGAGACATCTGGTTTGATTAAATTCATAGTATCAATTATCGACCACATTGAAATTATACTACCACCGCCACTATTGATATACATTGTGATATCTTTACTAGAGTCCTCACTTTGCAGATACAACAACTGTGAAGTAATTATACTAGCCAAATTATCATCAATACCCTCAGCAAGCATGACGATACGTTCATCTAGGAGTCTAGAATATAAGTCCATGGATCTTTCACCTTCAAAAGATCTTTTAATTACCATTGGTACAAGAGGCATAGTGAAATTATAGTTATTTTTTTAAGTTGTTAATCATACACGAACTTCAAACATTACAAATATTTTGTCAAGCAAGTACCTAGGTTGCTAATATGTTCTATAATCATGAATTATCTAAGACTAGTAGTGGACTTAGTTAGTTCTTCGTTAAGCCTTCGATATGACCAGACCATCTCTGTAGATAACTTCCTACTTTTTTCTCTAAACTCTTCATTTATAACTCCTGCCATTACTCCTGACTTACGATGTTGCACCAAATCTACCAGCTTTTGAAACAGCATAACATAGGCTTTATGAGCATTGGCATAACGACTTGGCACCTGCGTAGACCCCATCCTACTTTGTATGTCTGAATACTGCTGAATATAGTCATCAAATTCTTCTTCAGTAGAAAGCTCATAAATTCTAGTAAAACTTGTAAGCTCGTTGTCCTCAGCAAATTCTCCTAAGATTTCTATTCTAAACTGTTGGTATTCTAAAATACTCTCAGCGGTGGTATCAATAGTCAAAACTTGTACCTTATCAAATTCATCACTGAGGTCTATTTGTCTACTTAGTTGATACAGACTAGGAAAGTCTACTCCTTCTTCAGAAGCTGTTTCAAAAGAGCTTTGTAGTTTATCTACCACCGCAAAGTCTTGCTTTTTGAGTTTTATTCTTTTTGGCGTATCAAGCTCTAGCCCAGTTAGCGGGCTGATACCAAGGTCGACATTTTCTTTATCTGTTCGACCAAAGCAGATTACATTATCTACCTTACCATCACACAAACTATCTGAGTTGCGAGGATTACTACCGTATAAATATTCTTGCTTATTGGATAAACCATCGTTATCAGGATCTCCTGACTCACCACCGATTAAAGCATTATTGATTTCATTGCTATCAAAATGACTTTCTACCCAAGTTTGAGGATATACAGGCAACTCTTCAAAATTTATAGTTTGGTATAAAACGGAATCATTACTAACTTTCTGTAGGGTTTCATCAAGGTTTGCTAAAGCTTTTCTAAGCGCAGGCCTGTCTCTATTTTCTGAAGAGTTTTCAGATTCATCATTGCGCCCTAAAAGAGAATCTATGTAGTTTGGATTTTTGTATACGAACCAACTCAAACCAATACCAGATACTATTAAGGTAGTTAGACTGAGAGCTAAAATATTTTTTTGGGAATTGGATAACCTTTTTACAAACTTTGAATAAGCATTTGAGTTAGGTTTTGGAGATAACTTATCGGGTGAAAGCATGGTCATATGAAGTATATCTGAGTACAGATTATCTTTTATTTTGCTTACAGTCAAACCTTAGGCAAGAAATAATACCCTGTAACGGGTACTTAATACTTGAATTTTTTATGGAGCCAAATGTCGGACTCGAACCGACCACCTACGGTTTACAAAACCGTTGCTCTACCGGATGAGCTAATTTGGCAATCTTGAATAAGATACTTGGACAATAGTTAGGACTTGTCAAGCTAAGGCACTGCTAAATCAACAGACTAAATAGCTAAAAGTTCATCTAGTTTGTAAAAACTCTTAGTATAGGCTAAACTATTGCAAATAAAAAACAAAAACAAATCTAAGATGGAGGTAAAACAACCCAAATTTACTGGAATAAAGGTAAAATTCCAGAACCCTGAGTCAAAGCTGAAAGCTAAAGTTTCGTTATCAGAAATACTTAAAGATGACAAAGTATTATCCGAATCTTTTAAAGCTAGAGTCACTCAAATTCAGTCAGAATCAGAGTCTAAAGCCAAATATATTCCAGAAATAAAACAAAAAATCATAAATAATATTGAAGATATATCCGAGAGTACAGCCTTACCCACGAGAACTTTTACTAGCTTTTTAAATGAAGCCTTCAGCTATGTAGTTGATAAAATATCTACTATTCAAGAGTCTCAAGACAACGACTATGATGAATATGATGATTTAGATTCAACTGACTATCAAGTACCTAAACACAACAGTAAATTAGTGAAAAGTAAAACAAAAGAAGTAAGTCTAAACAAAGAGAAATTTGAATCTCATAGCTCTGTTGCAAAAACAAATGAGACCAAGAAAGAAGCGGCAGTCGATTTAACAGTAAAAAGGAATCAGCAAAAAAACTTAGCAGTAGATAACAATACTGATGAAATTGTAGAGCTCGATCAGCCACTAGCCAAAGAAGAATTGTTAGAAGAAGAAAAAGAAAAAGCAGAAAGAGAGCAAGTAGAGGAGGTTTTAGAGCAAGCCCTAAAAGTAGAGTCAATTAGACAAGTATCTGAAGCCTTTACCCAAGAAGTCTTATCACAATTAGACCCAATCAAAAGTCAGCTTAACTCAAGTATCTCAGAAATGCAGTCCGGATTAAACCAGGCTTTAACAAGTAGTCAACAAGATAAGCTACCAAGCTCCAATTTACATTCACTAGAAACTACCTTGACTCAAGGCTACAACACAATCAAATCTGTCACAGACAAGAATGATCAAATTACAGATACATTCCGGAGATTCAATATTTTCTTAGAAAGAGAGTTAGGACAATTAGCATCAACCTTGCAAAAGACAGATAAGAGCAAATTAAATTCTGAAGAGGTTGTCGTCTATAGAAAAAGTCTGGAATTACTAAAATCAACTAAAGAACAATTTTCAGCCCAAGAAAGTAAGGTTCGAGCAGAACTAGAAAAGCATCTAACCTTGACCACAGTCACTAGTTCTGTACTGGATCGCAGCAAAAAACAAGTATATGACTTAAGCTCAAAGCTAAAAAATATTCAAGAAACTAAATCTACACAACAAAAACAGATCGAAAACACCTACAAACAATCTATTAAAAACATAACAGGAGAAAACAAAAATATTCAGGTACTATCTCAAAATATTCAAGAAATCTCCAAACTATTGAAGTTGGTATCTAATCAAGAAGAGCTAGACAATATAGCACAAGCAGTAGCTGACTCAAAAGACTTAGCAGATATAACTAGGAAAGGTATTTTGGAGGAATTAAATAATTGGCAACAGGAATTTAGTAAAGCTAACCAAATACTAGAGGAGCAAAACAAAGAAAACACTTTGGTTATCGCCGAGTTAAAAAATCAAAAAGTTATAATTTCTAAGCAGATAGACACCTTAAAATTTTCTTTAAAAGAATTGGATTCGACAGTAAACAAACTAAAGTCAGAAGTCAACACAAAAACTAAAAATTTACGACTCAATAAACATCTGATTCAGAATCTGCAGCTCCCAACAACAGCTACATCCCAGAAGAATAATATATCCAGTCAGCAATTTATACAACCTCCTAAGAGTGTGATATCTGACTCAACAAATAAGCCATCCGTCAAAACCACTGAACATAATGATAAGCAAACTAGTGTATTTAATATTTTTACACATCAGAATCCGTTGACTCTATTTGGAGTAATAGGGGCCTTAATGATAACCACCAGTTCGATAAAGAACTTCAAGACTAACAAAGCTAGTATAGATAAAGCTAGTAATCAAATTGAAAAGCAAGTTCTGCAAATCAATCAAGCGGAAAAGCAATTAGCCACTCTCCAAAATGAATTAAATGTATTAAAAAAATTAAACCAAAACTTTGAGTCCTCAAAAAACAATACTGAGTATCTAGAATTTTCAACTAAAATTATCGATTTTCTATCAAATATTGGTCTTACTTTTGGAGTTACTGGAATAGGCGCAATACTTCTCTTTCAAACTAGAACAGGTGCAAATAGGCTGAAACTAAGTCAAGAATTAGCCAAATATATAGAAGAACTTCAAGAAACCAACTCTGAACTCAATGAAAGTAACCTGACTCATAAAATCCTCGAGAATTTAAAAAACTCTTTAAAAAACCACAACTCACCCCTTACTAAAGACTTGTTAAATTTTCTAGAGTCTTCATCGAGTCTAAGCACACCAGATCAAATAGCTAAACTAGACCAACTTATCAGAGGGACATTCGACAAAATCCAGCAAAAACCAAGCTATGATGTAGAAAAAGCTACTGGAATTTTATCGGCACTAGCACTGTCTATGGTAACCTTAAGTACCTTTAACGTTGCCTTTGGAGAATACCTAAATAACAAGCTCGATTTAACAAATCAGCAAATTCAATTTACTCAAAAAAATATAGAAACCACTCAAAATAAAATAAATGAGAAAATAAATGATCTAAAGGAGCAAAAACAGGATTTAGAGAATAAAATCAAAGAGTTAGATATTAAAGGTGCAAATTTTAGCGACTTACTCAAACTAAAGAAGAGAGCTGAACTAGAAATTCTACGCAAGAAACTAGAAAGTGAATTAGTAGCCTTTAAAGCTCAGCTAGAATCAAAAAAGGTTGTTGGTATTTCACCGCTTCTAGATCAAATCCAAGAAAGCAAAAGTGGGCTGTCTCCAGAACCAAACGCTAAATACTTAGCAATTCTAAGTTCACTGATTCTAGGAACTAGATCACTCGGTAAAATCTTAGAATCTAAAAATAAATCAGAGCTTCAAAAAACCACAGCAGCTGCGGGTGGTATGGGTTTCAGTGGCAAAAATAACCCTGACTCTAAAACTCAAAACAAGAAGAAACCAAACCGGTTAAAAAGCTTATTGGACACCGGAAGTGGCTCTGGCGGAGGTAAAAAACCACCTAAACCTCCAAGCAGATCTCCAATGCCAGAAGGACAAGAACCAGATCCAGATAAACGTAAGGAAGATGAAAGAAAAAGATTATTAATACAAAGAGAGCAACTAGAGAGGCAAAGAAAGTTGGATTATATTAGGCAATCAGTTGGAAAAGTAGATCTTATAAATGACGCTAATAATTTTAAAGATTTAGCATTTGAGTGTTCAATTAACCCTGATTATTGGTTGCAGATTAAAGTTTTGATAGATTATCATGTTAGATTTATGGAGAAGGGATATGCAAATATGCCAGAGTCAGTAATCGGGAGGTTTAGGTTATTAAAGGGTATTCAGATATTCATTGATACTAATTTTAACGAGATTTTTTTTGAACAGAGACATAGTTATTCTCATTTCATATTTTTAAATGCTATTTCAATTATCTTACTAGAAAGAAAACAGTTTATAGAGGAAATTTATAGCCAAAATTTAACAATAGATGATGTAAAACCTGAATTAAAAGAGACATTTAGACCTGTATACGAATCCATCGAAAAAACAATGCAAGACCACCATAAAGAAAGTTGTAATGATTTAAGCTCTTTAGCTTCACTAGTATTAATCCAGTCTATGAGATGTATCTCTGCCAATAAAGGAACAGTTCATACTACTAACTACGGCTTAACGAATAATCTTGACGTTCATGAGAAAGGTAAAGAAATATTTGCAGCTGTAGGCTTAGACCCAAGCGGACAGGATTTAATAGTGACTTTTGAAAATATGGCCCTTGACGACAGATCAGCTATAAAACAGCTAAATTTTTTGCTCGGAGGAATTCCTGTAGAAAGTATGACCAACGAAAAAATTGAAATGATGGTATCAAATATATCTGGGAATTATTTTGCTTCATTAAAATTCTTTCTAGATAACACCTTACCAGAAATGTTAACTGCCGACTCTGTATTAAAAGATAAACCCTCAATTTTTGAAAATTACAACAAAGATTACCAAGCATGGCTGAACTCAGACAAAGTACAAAATTATTACTTACTCCAGTGTGAAGAATTAATGCTTGATACTATATTTAATAATAAAAAAATTGAAGTAGCAAAAGCAATTGAGTACATCGACTCAAAGATTACAAATCCGAACAATCTAGAAACTTTAATTAAACTAAAAAAAGAATCTGCTACTGATGTGTATACGTTAAGCTATCTAAATACTGAAAGTCTCCAACAACTCAAAAATTCAATCCTACTTGAGCAGCTCGAAATTGAAGAAGC
The DNA here is from genome assembly GCA_038751365.1 of Patescibacteria group bacterium. Lineage (GTDB taxonomy): Bacteria > Patescibacteriota > JACMRA01 > JACMRA01 > JACMRA01 > JBCDGH01. The sequence goes on from JBCDGH010000005.1 coordinate 38,012, forward strand.
CAAGATAGAAGCACAAAAACCCATTATAGAAAATAAGAATGAAAAAGTCCAAGAAATTCCAAAAGAAATTCCTAAGAAAAAACTTGAAGATCTGCCACTCAAAGAGCACAGTCTTATAGATTCGCACTTTTCAGAAGATCTATACGAAACAGCAGGAGCCAGAATAGATGATGGAGTGCTAAACCTCAAATCTACCAGTAAGCATATAAACAGAGTTAGTAACTTATTAAAACTAGCTAACGAAGTGTATAGCTCTAGACAAAACCAGTCAGATGAAGGGCTTACTGAAACTATTATTCTACTAGCTAAAAACCCAGCTGCTCTAGGTCAAAGCCCAGTAATTACCCCAGGAATGGTAGAATATTTCAAAGAAGGTAATGAAAAGTCTGGAATACCAGAAGGTTCAATCGAATTTAGAGTAGGTCGTGCTTATCGTTTATTTCTCAAGGTGATAAATGGTAAGCTACGTATTATTTTCTTTGGTAATCCGGCTTATCACGGAGGTCATACTACCTAGATTATTGACATTCAACAGTTTTTACAGTATTGCTAATACCAAGATTCCACTCACGCGGGGATGTCTCAGGTTTGACAGTCGGTCGGTTTATTTTCTTCTGCTAGGTGGTTTTGTAGATTTTACCTCAAGAATCCTACAGCATTTTAAATGCAAAAAACAACATCGGATCCTTCTTAGGTAAGTATTCTGCTTACTTAACTGAAGGTGTGCCAGTTGCTGCTTAATCATGATTAATTAATCAAGGTTGAGTTAAGTCAACATCAAAATGGCAGTTGGTTTAGCTTGGTTGTACTTAATCAGTCTAAACTCAAACTTAATTTATCTTAAACCCTAAAGTACATCACTATAATATTGGTAAACTTGTTATAGTGTATTATTCAGTTTACCTATTGCTTGAGATTTGTTGATTTTCTCTCTCAGTACAGAATCTTCAAATCAAATATGTGCCTAGTCTGAAAAAAGTTGAGAACTAAACTCCGACTGGACGTGGGTGCAACTCCCGCCATCTCCACCATTAGGTGGATTTTTTGATATTCAAATTTGTTCTTGACTATAATACGGTAATACATTAATATTAGTTCATGAAGTCTTTAATTAATTTTAAAGTTGAGTCAGAGATAAAGAATCAATTAGAAAAGCAAGCTCATCTAAAAAAAATAACTCTTAGCGAGTATCTTAGACAGATTGTTACTGAGAAAATTTCTCCTTACAAAAGTAAACTGAACCCATTTTCTAGGCTAACTAATATTATATCTAAGAATGAAGTAGACAATTAGAATTTCAACTTACTAAAGTTGGTAAGTGTATCGACGATATGGATCTACAGATAGCTTCTATTTGTCTATCTAACGGGCTCGTACTAATCACAAACAACACTAAACATTTTAAAGATATCCCAGATTTAATGATAGAAAACTGGGCTAAAGATTAAGTAAAGTCCATATCTACAAGTGTATTACTTTGATCTTGATAAGTAAGACTTTATACTAAAAAAAGCGTATCACAATATTGACAATATATTTACTTATTTTTATTTTTGGTGCAGAATGCATTAAACCCTCTTGGCTCGAATAGAGGGGTTCACGGGCGATTCAACCATCCCAGGTGTCGCCCTTTTCTTTTGGGCGTATCAAACCCTGCTTAATTAAATCTTCTTGAAACTTATTCAATTCTATCTTCAAATCTGAAACGCAGGTAGCTAAAATAGGGTTTAGTTCGTCTTCGTAGATTCCAGAAAATAATACGTTAATCCTACTTTTAGTCGATAAATATAAACCTATGTCCAGCGCAGTACCTGGATGCTTAGTAGGTTTGAAGAATGTACTCAAACTTCGTATAATGCTGCCTATAGCTTCTTGTGATCTTAAGTCTGCTCCAATTAGGTGATTAGCTATTGCATTGACTCTCTCAACTATCAAATAAACTGATCTAGGTAAGTTTGAATTATTTGCTTGTTGATAGGCTAAAATGTTTCGGCTTAAATTTCTAGCATCTTCTCTCAATTTATCTGAAATAGATATTGGATACTTTTCTGACTCAGTCTCACTCACAGTTTCATTTAGTAAATACCCCTTTAAATTATAATCATCTATAATTTTTTTTAGATTGTGAATTTTGCTTAACAGTTTATTGTCTGAATAATTTTGTTCTTGAATAATAGTATAAACGTCTATGACTAATTTAGCTATATGACAATAGCAATCTGTAATATTAGAACCATGAGGAATTTGAAAAGCATCAAACACACTGTTTAATTTTAAGTCAGAGCTGATATACTTCAAGTAATTATCTTGCATAATCGACCTTATAGTGAAAGCAATTCGTATGAGTAACTGACCAAATTTATCTAGAGTAAACCTATCTTCAATTGTAGAGCTTAATTGCTTGGACTGCTCAGACCAAAGGCTATCAAAATATTCTAGCAAACCCGCCAAAGAATCAGATTCTACTTTAACCTTAACTTCTAATCCCAACCTCTCCTTCGGTAATAAAGTGAGTAACTTACTCTCATCTACCTGTTTTGTTCCAAACAAAAAATAACCCAGTGATTGCTCAAAGATGGCTGAAATTAACTCAACCATTTGTTCATCTGATAAATAGTCTATAGTGAATACGCGTTTATTTAAAATCTCTAAAACTAAGACCACATTATAGTAAGTTGAATCGTCTTCTTGATGACTATAGATTTGCTTCATTATACCAACCACGTCCTTACACTGATTAACTAACCTGGCCATCTTTTCAGAGTAGTTTAAGAGTTCAAGTGATTCAGTTAAGTTATCTAGCTGCTTAAAAGTTTTATTATAAGGAGAATTTTCAAAATTATTATAAGATTCCATATTTTAATTCAGAACAAAGCACAATTTAGCTAACTTGAAAAGGTTAAATTATTATGCTTATAGTACATGCAAGCTATGACTGAAAAATACACTTCAAAAGAAAGAAACAAATTTAACCCTAGAGATTTAGCTGATCTGAGAGCTGTCAGTGTTTACGATACCAAAACATTTATTGATCCTGAGACCCGTTTAACCAAACTAAGAAACGAGACTGATATCACGGATTTTGAACACCCAAAGAATCAAGCCATGAAGTATTTAGAAGATAGAAATCTACTGGTTAATAGCTATATAGAGAGAAGGCTAAATTGGAATGAGCTTGCACCGCATCTAATACTAAAATTACAGCCTGAATCAAACAAGGATTTGAGTATCATCACTAGAATGCTACTTACTCTTGGTAGATCCAATATAGATACTATAGAGAAACTTCTAGAATTGATAGACAACTCAGAAATAGAAGAAATACGAGGTATAGGTAAAAAAACTGTTGATAGATTGAAAAAGGCTTTTGGTACTAGATATACTAACTAAACTACACTTGTAAATAAGTTATTTATTTACTTATTTACAAGTATTAGTAGTTAAAGTTAGGAGTGTGAGCTGGTATATTTTGACAGTTAGTTCAAAATAAAAAATTTTGGGAATATGCTGCTAGGTTATTTTGCCGCTATCTTTTCGGCTATAATGTGGGGATCGAACAACGTACCTGTCAGAAAAGCTAAAGGTTATGACTCTTTCTATTTTAACTTCCTAATGGGAGTTGGGATCATAATTATAGGTCTTATCATTTCAATAATCAACCAAAGCTTTATCTTCTCCTGGTGGGGGATTTTGACAGGTACTCTATGGTCATTTGGTAACGTGCTTACTATTTATGCCATAAAATATATTGGAATAGCTAGAAGTATGACGCTTCTACAAGGCGTAATAATACCTGTATCGTTCTTTTCTGGTATTGCATTTTTTAATGAGCTAGTTCAATTTTGGGGTTTAGCTATAGTTAGTCTTATTCTATTTGGTATTGGAGGTTATCTACTAACCAAAAGTGAAGATCAGCAAAACTCTCAGAAAATAGGTCAAGGTCTAATTTTTAGTTTACTTGCTGGCTTAATATTTGGCTTTTACGGAGTACCATTCAGAATCTCAGAAATAGCCCCTCAAGATTTTGTTTTTAGCGTTTCTCTAGGAATATTTTTAACAAGCACTGCGTTTTATCTTATTAAATACTCCAAACCTAGCAAGAAGTTCATTTTTCCAGCAGTCCTGGCAGGTAGTATGTGGAATTTAGGCAATTTTAGTAGCTTCTTCGCTATTAGCATTCTTGGTCTTACTCTTGGTTATCCCCTAACCCAATTAGCAATGTTCGTAAATGTCATGTGGGGAACTCTGTATTTTAAAGAAGCTAAAGACACGAGAGCCATAGTAAGAATAGTCATTGGTAGTATAATACTATTTAGCGCTGCTATTTTGCTCAGCTTATCTAAATAGCTTGATCATTTTTACTCCGACTCTGTTCGTAGAGTGAGTGAGCTAATACTTTCAAAAACAGTATTTCGTCTTGCGAGTAAGGATTAAGGTAGCTAATCACTTTAAATAACTGTCTATACGATTTTGGATTATATAGACTCTTGCTAGAAAGACCGACTGGCAAGCTTAGCTTCATCTTCTTGGCGTTATTAAGCAAAACTTCTAAATGCTTGTTTTCAATCTGGGCAGCATAAAAAGTTTCTTTACGCTTTCTAAAGTCTATCTCTCTAGCTTTGTAAGAGTATGGAAGATAAGGATGTGAATAGTTATATGAGTTGCTTTTTTTATCTAAACCAACCACTTCTCGCATTATCTTAGTAGAGATTTTAGTCAGCCAACCAGTTTTGTTTGTATTAGAGTGTTTTAGCTTTTGTAATCTTTCTTTTTGATAATCACTAGATCTATCTTGGCGATTTTTAGTTGTAGGTTGAAATAATCCTTGGTGGTGAAGATACGCACTCAGATCCGTTTCGTCGACTATTTTTCTCTCTTTAGATTGTGCTTTCAGAATACTAGGACTATTTTCAGTAAACATATAAATCCTATTTAAATTAAAAATTATTAAAACCACCCTCAACATTGCTGGAGAGTGGTCGTTTTAAACTAGATATAGAAATTATCTTTTAAAAAAAGATCTAGTTGTCCAGTGCTTATAATGTAGTCACTAATAGAATAAAATAGTATCGTACTTTGATGAAGCTCGAATGTTACTTTCTGTTCATTGCTTATGATTTCAACTACGTAGAAAGGTTTTCCAAAAACTGGTTTTTCTATTAAAACTTTCAAATAGACATTTTTGGATCCATTCCTATGTAGAACTACAATAAAATTCTTACTGTAGTACAAGTTTTCTGAGTTAAGTCTTTCTAAATCAGAGAAAAACTTTATTTCATCTGTTATTAGTACTTTGTTTACCTTCTTTAAATACCTTATCAACTTTAGGAGCTGTTTTACCTTTTCAATAATTATTTCGGCTTGATCTTCTAAAACTTCTCCTTGATTTACAATTTTAACAGAAACAGAACTTTTCTTTATTTTTAGCATTCTGAAATCTCCACCCTAGAATACAAAATCAGGACTGTATTTAAACTACCACAATTACTAATTAATGTCAAATAATATTTTTCGACATATGATTAGCTCTATTCAATAAGAACAGAGCCGTTCTCAGACAAGTTATTCTCAACGTCACCTATCCCATCATAAAAACCTCTATCAAGTAAATAGGTTTCAAACTGCCTGTCTAAACCAGTAATTACAGTAATTCCAATAATAATGAGAATAACTCCAAAGGCTTTTTTAAACCAACCATCAGGATTAGCTGCCCAACGTAACTTAGTAGTAATAGTTCTACCCAGAAATCCAATTAATAGCATGACACTAGCCAAGCCTAAAGTATAAGCCAATAATAAAAGCACACCTCTATTAAAGTTTGACTCTGCTAAAAGCAAACCTACAATCACAAAAAAAGTAGGACTACAACTAGAAAAAACAGGACCTAAAGCCAGACCTAGAAAAATAGGTTCTAGAGGGGAATTTGAGGCTTTTGATTTCTCTAAGATATTGTCTGACCTTCTTTGCAAACTCAGCTTAAGAGAGATTTTATTCCAAATTACTGGAAAGAGACTTATCATACCAAATAGCAGAATTACTGATCCGGCAATGACTCTCCATAGGCTGTCATCAAGATCTTCCAAGAGTGGGTTGAACCTCAACAGCGATCTTAGCAATAGAGTAATTACAAATACCGAAACAGACAGTGAACCAACTATAATAAACAAGTTACTAAGATTTTTCTGTTTAGCTGAAGATCCGATGATGATTGGCAATAGAGGCAGAGAGCAGGGAGCCAAAACAGTCAATATACCGGCTAGGAAAGATATAACTAGGGAAACTAACATAGGCTCATGAAGCAAAAGCTTGGTCTATAGATTCTAGTGTATTAAGTGGTGGTAAGCCCTGACTACTGGCTTCTTTATTTCCGTCTTGATCTACCTGAACAAGGGTATGCTGCTGTACTACTTGGTGCTTTTTCTTAAGCTCCTGACTGGAGTCGAAATCTACTTTCATAATAAGCAAGTCATCTGGAATCTGAGCCTTGTTATCATTGATGTCTTTCTCTAGACCCTTACAAGATGGACACCAAGAGGCGTGATAGAATAGAACTACTCGACCATTTTCGGCATTTGCCAATTTAGACTCATCGTAGTCAATGTACCCTGATTCAAAGACAGCTACCTCTTCATCACCTACAGAATTATTATCGGAAGAAGTTGTGGAAGTATCACTACCCTCCTGATCTGCATTAGAATCTGACTCCATCTTGCTATCATTTGATTCTGAGTCTTTCTTATCCTCAACTACGTCAACCTGAGTCGTCCTAGCAGTATCTTTTTCTTTATTTTCTTCATCTTTATCATTATCTCTACTATTATAGGCTATAACAGCAACAAAGAACAAAGCTACCAAAACAGAACCAACTATTAAATATTTTTTTAATGCATTATTATTCATGACGTTAAGATCTTGGAACTAAAGATTAATGTCAAGCTAATTATGAGTTGTTTCTGCAAAATAGGCTTATTTAGTAGTTTTTACCTCAGGAAGTAAATCGCTTTTTCTTTGTGGTGGTTTGATAATAAGTAAAATTATCATAGATAAACAAAATATCAAAGTCAGGAGAAGCGAGTGGAAAATCACCCAAAAAGCTATGTTTGATACCATTTTATCAGCTATCTCATAATCATACCAAGAATATATGAAAGAAGAGATAAAAGGTGTTACTGCCAACATCACTAACAAATTAAACAGCAAATATACACTGATGAACTTATAGGAGGCAAGATTTAGTTTCATATTTATAGGTTTTATTTTGTTGTTTGTATCTTATAATCTAACATTTAATTATAGCACACATATTATTTCTGCGCAAAAATAAGACTACAGCTTTTACTTAATACTTCTTTCAAAATTCAAGCTTTCTTATTATCAAAAAAGGTGAAAGTTATTAGGAGGCAGCTGTTGGTAAGTGAAAGATTTTGGTAAGATTAGCTAGCAAAAAACTGCCCTTTAGAGACAGTTTAATGAAATAACTAACAAGGAACAGATATGGCGCTCGACTTGTTAGTAAAGTTTAATGTTTAGCCGTTGAAAGTTACCTTTCCCAGAATTTGATGTATTTTAAATCAATATTTACCTGTTCTAAGTTAGTGTACTTTAAAACTTCAGAATCGACACTTGGTGAGGATCGGATAGACTTTGCTTCGTCCAAGCTAATTTCTTCAAGAAAAGACTCTCCAGGGTCATCATTTTTTCTGTTATCTCTACGTCTCTCAAATTCTTTTCTACTCATCTTTTCTCCTTAATTTGGTTAGTTTGAACAAAGATGTTTTTAGTCTATTTTTTGATACCACCCTTCTGATTTATTATCAGAAAAGAATACTAGATATTTGGTATTTTCTGGTGTGTAACCTTCATATAAAAAATTATTTCCACTTCCATCTTCTCGAGAGACTGAATTTAGGTAAAAAACGCCAAAAGGACAATTAATACCTATATTTTCTTTCATTAACAAACATGCAGACTCAAATGACGGAAACTTTTTCAGTTCAATTTTTTGACCTTCATCAAATAGTTTCCATACATTAGAGGTTTCAACTTTATCAAAAGCATTCCAAGAAGAATTTGAGTTAGTCATGATTTTTTTCCTTTACTAAACTGTTTAAACTAGCTAGAAATCTTTGATAAGATCTCTAAGCTGAAAATAATATAGCATAAATAATAGCTAATGTCAAAGTATTATTTTTGACCTTAATATACTACTTAGGGTTTCAAGTCTGATATACTTATCTGAATCCACTAAATACTTGACGAAAAGGACTATTAACTCAAGGTTGAGTTGCTGCCACATAAGCAGCCTTATTTTTATGCGTCGTAATACGATTTTGCATAGAGCCTTAGAAATTACAGGATCTTTAGTCCTGTGCTCTGTGCTATTAGTTTCTTTTTCAAGAGCTATATTAATAGATATAAGCGCTCAAACTAGAGCCGAAGAAAAATCATCCAAAATAGATGAGAAAATTAAATATAACAAATCTAGTAAATACGAAGAACTAATTAAGAAATTAAACCAGGAGGAGGAAATTAGTGTAATAGTGTCTAGCTCTAATGATTCTCAATTGAATCAAAAATATCTAGAGAACTATGCACGAGAGTACGCTAAGTATTTCCCCGAGTTCACTAATGAAGAAAATAAAGACCTTGATAAACAAGAATTACCTCCTATATATGAGGAATTGCAACAACCTCTTTTAAAAGACCTTAGAAAGGCTGGATTAGAAGTGTCTAAAGTATCTTTTTATTCTCCAAATATTAGCCTAAATATTACTTCAGCACAACAACTTGAAAGGCTATTTGCAATTGAATCTATAGCCAATATTCAAGAAAATCAAGCTGACTACCCTACACTATCTAATAGTAACCCGGTAATCAAAGCCAGAGATACTTGGAAATCTGGAGCAAAGGGTGGTGGTAAAAATAAAATAGTAGCCATATTAGACACTGGCGTACAAAGTGATCATCCTTTTTTGAATGGTAAAGTGAATATTGAGGCTTGCTTTTCTAGTAAAGGCAATAATGTAGTCTCAAACTGCCCAAACGGCAAAGTCAAACAATATGGCAAGGATTCAGCCGCTCCGTGTACCTTTAGCTCAAGATGTGATCACGGTACACATGTAGCCGGAATAGCAGCAGGGACTAGCGAGGATAAAGAAGATGATTATCATGGTGTGGCTAGAGATGCTGATATTATGGCAGTGCAGGTCTTTACTAGATTTAATAAACAAAGTAGCTGTGGAACATCCCCTGCACCTTGTTTAAAGAGTTATACTCAAGACCAAATAGATGGCTTAAATTACGTGGGTCTGGGTGTACTAATTCAAACATTATTTAACACAACCAAAAGAATCGCTTCAGCTAATATGAGTCTTGGTAGTCGCAGCACCACAACCAGCCACTGCAATAGTGACGCCCGCAAATCAATAATTGATACCCTAAACTCGTCAAAAGTAGCAACAGTCATTTCCGCTGGAAACGCAGGTAACTTTGGAATTTCTACACCTGGATGCATTTCTAGCGCTATCACTGTAGGAACTACAAACAACATTGACTCAGTATTTTATAATCGTCACCCAAACTTAGATTTGTTCGCCCCTGGGAGAAGTATTAATTCTTCTATAACCAGCTCAAACTATGGTTCTAAATCTGGCACATCAATGTCAGCACCTATGGTAGCTGGAGCCTTTGCAATATTATCTGCAAGACTACCATCTAATTCAGTAAACCAAAACCTCAAAGTACTACAAGATACAGGGGTTTCTGTGAGCTATACTAATTCTGGAACTAACTACACAGAGAAGAGATTAAGATTTTGCAGATCTTACTGGAAATATAACTCCAAATGGTATTGTGGATTGTTTATTAAATACCCATACACAGAATCAATCAAAAAAGTAGACTTGAGTATATAATCGTCAACTTATCAAACATAATCTCCAAGCCCCGACCAACCTCGGGGTAGCCTTATGTCTTATTTTTATTAGCAGCAATTTGTATACCCTTCCTATGTTAACTTATACAAACTTTCACCTAAACTATACTTGTAAATAAGTTATTTACTTACTTGTTAAAAATTATTAGTTTTGAAGGTTGGAAGCGCAACTGGTATATTATAATGCAATGTCGCGGTAATTATTTTGACTATATTCAGATATTGTGCTATAGCTGGTAGATGAAAGGTGTACTTACAAAAATCTTGGTATTCAGCCTATATATTATCCCAATTGTAGGCTTTGTAATACCTGAGAGTCAAGAACTAAAGTATATTTTTGCCACTATGCTAAGCATACCAGGTTTGATTTATATATACAAAGAAAATACTTTTAAATCAATATCCTATATCGGTAATTGGAAAAGTTCTATAAAATTCGAGATTTTTTTTGTTATATCTTGCTCTATTTTAATGATTTTACTAAGGCGATTAGATATACTACCCGCAGCTCAATCAACTGAATTAATGCTCGATATTTCGGAGTTTCAAATATACATTTTATATGCCTTAGTTATGGCACCGGTTCAAGAGCTAATTTTTAGAGGTTTGATGTTTTTTCATGTTGATAAATTCTTCAAAAAGAGTTCATTTTCAATTTTTTTAACTAGTTTTGTCTTTGGGTTATCTCACATTTGGTATCCTTCTCTAACCATAGTTTTCTGTACCTTTTTACTAGGTCTAGTTTGGGGGTTTAGTCGATATAAGTATAACTCTCTAGTAGGTCCTGTTATTGGTCATTCTTTTATTGGTGTACTAGCATTTATCCTTGAGATAATTTAGAAAACTAACTCTTACCTAAACACCTAACACTGCCCATAGTAGAGTCAATATCATAAATAATCTTACCAAGAATATTACTTTTACTTACTCTAGCTTGCTTGAACTCTGACGTTGTATCTTGATTATTTACTTCTACAAAATATTCTTCTGAACCTAACTCTAATATCTTATCTTCTATTTTCACTTCACTATTTGGCAAGGCTATAACTTTTCGAATAAAAATTTGCTTCTCAGAAGAGCCTTGGTATATGATTATATCGCTCAAATCAAAACTTTTTATACTATTATCCAAGCAGGCTTGCTGACCATCGTAGAATATAGGTTCCATAATATCGCCTTGAATTATAACTAGCTTTCTATTCTGGATATTACCTACAAAGTCATGGAGGCTTTTCACTACTTCATAACTTAAGTCTACATCTTCGCCATTGGAATCAGCTTTCAGATGATAATAGGTATTCAATCCCAGCAGTGCCAAACCAACAATAACACACAAAACTATCACAAATTGGAGAAAAATCCAGTGGTTTATTTTCCTAGTAACAGGGTTTTCGAAGTGGGTTTTTAGAGATTTGTCTTTGTTCAAAAAATCAAACATTATAACTCAATTATATTTAAGATTAGTTATCTAGTCCAGATATTAGTTTACAATGAAAAGCTCAATTCCTATCCTACCTTTCCAAGGTCCTCTTATAAGCTTTTTTAGTAGATCACTCTTACCATCACCGTTAAAGTCACCGGGAATAATATTTACTTCTTTACCATTGAAATCTGACATGTTGGTAATACTAATTGGTTCTGCAAAAGTACCATCACCATTTGAGAGGTAGATTTCAGTATCTCTGTGATCATCTACCCAATTGTTTATTTCATGTCTGATAATGTCACTCTTACCATCACCGTTAAAGTCACCGGGAATAATATTTACTTCTTTACCATTGAAATCTGACATGTTGGTAATACTAATTGGTTCTGCAAAAGTACCATCACCATTTGAGAGGTAGACCTTAGCTAAAGTATAACCAATCGTCTGCCCAACTGTTTCTTGCTTAATTAAATCTGACTTCTGATCCCCATTAAAATCACCTGCTACAATCTTAACGATGTCATTAGCACCATTCAAATTTTGATCTAAGTTAAAGTTAGAAAAATCTATCTGTTCATTCTTAGTTATTTCCAGACTAAGATTATTAGGAACTTCATTCTGCGCAAAAACAAATTTAAGCAAATACCTCCCTCCTTGAATATTAAATGTATTTTTGTTTATATTTTCTCCATTTCCAGAATAACTTGTAATAGGATTATCCATGTCGTCTAAGTAAAACTGACCTGCTCCACCTTGGGTTTTTATTGTATAAACACCCTCTTCCAAATCAAAAGCCCCTGTGTAGCGTACCGAATAATTGTTATTTTGAAAAAGATACTCGGGTGGTTTTTCTTGCCAATTCTTATTAATTGAAGGACCAGCCTCAACTGCCTTTATGACAGGTAAACCCTGTAAACTCGAATTATTATAGTATTCAGCACAAAAACTATTAAGAGTAATTTGAGTACAATTTTGAGTATACTGATCAATCGCTGAGTCTAAATTTGGAATACCAAAACCAGTTGAAGTGTCTTTACCAAGCTCACCCAAATCCTTAGCGCCATTACTCAAGATATTTTTGATACTATGCACATTCAAATTTGGATTATGGCTGAGTAACAAACCTGCTATACCTGCAACAAAAGGAGCTGCGGCTGATGTACCACCCATTGAACAGTAAGGGTTTTTCAAACAAGTAGTAATTATACCTTCTCCAGGTGCTCCTACAAAAACATAGTCATTAACATTTGAGTAAGTAGACTTTTGCCCCTGTGCATTGATACTACCAACTGCAATTACGTCAGGAATGTTAGCTGGAAATACGGGTTGGTTTTGAAAATTACATATATTTTTAGAAAAATTTTCTGTTCCACAATTACCAGCAGCTGAAACTACAATGATATTTTTACTGATTGCTTCAGCAATAGCTGTACTTATAAAATTTGAAGTCATCCCTCCTGCGGCTAAGCTCAAATTGATGACCCTTGCCCCATTATCAATTGCATAATATATACCAGCAGAGATAGTCATCACATCACCAAAACTAGTGCTATCAATAACCTTGATTGGCATAATTTTACACTTTGGGCACACCCCCGTAGCTCCTAAGCTATTTTGTCCTACACCTGCAGCTACTCCAGCTACACTTGTGCCATGACCATGGTTATCCATAGGATCTTCATTTTTTGGATCCACACAACCTACTCCGTTACAATAGTTGTAGCCGTTAATATTGCCAGCTACTATACCTAGAGCCGGATCTTTCAAATCAATATTTGCCGCCAAATCTGGATGATTGTAATCTACACCGCTATCAATAATAGCTATTTTAATATTCTCACCATTACTATTTGATTTAGCCCAACCCTCAGGAGCATTAATATCAATATCTGCTAATCTACCTTGAGTACCCACATTATTCAATCCCCACGTAGAGCCGTTTAAAAATAAGGGGTCGTTAATTTCGATAGCTGCTGACTGTATTAAATAGTTAGGCTCAGCCCATTCCACCTCAGGGTTACTCCGTAGTTCACTTACCATATCTAGAGTTGCTTGCTCTAAGGATAGTGAAGAGCTTGCTTTAATTTGATTTTCTGACCGTGATGGTAATGTAATCTTGGTAAATGGTAATTCTCTTGAGTTATAGTTTTGAGCTTGTATTGGCTTACTTTTACTTGTATTTTGACTACCAGCTTTATATTTAACAAGTACTTCGCCTGGTACAAAATTAAGATTCTCAACTACTTTCTCGTTAGCCAAAGTATTTAAAGGTGTGGTTATCAGACTAGCGAATGAAAATATGAATGCGACTACAACGAGCGAGATCAATAATTGACGAAAAAAGGAAATCATAAATTGCATTTAGAATTACTATACTAAGAATTAATTTGCACTAATTACATGCCTATACTTCAACCCTTGATTAACACAGCTTACCCAGAATTATATGCTATAAAAGCCTGTAAGTTTAAGCGTACAACTGTGGCATTATAATCTACAAATTTCCACCTGTCAAAACTTACATACGACCTGAGAATACTTGTTTCCAGCTAAACTCAGCTTTGGCAGCAGATCGTCTGGGACTCATAGGATTAAACAAAAGCAAGGCTGTGACTATCACAGCTAAAAGTACAACCGTAAAATATATAAGTTTACGCTTCATTATGAATAATAGTAGCAAAACCTCAGAATTTGGTAAAATTGACATAATGATCAGATTAAAATCATATTTTCAATAGGCTCTCCCACAGAACAATAACTTAATATGGTGTATAAACCTTATTAAGACATGAAAAACAAGTACATAAAAAGCTCTAAACTTTCTGAAGCTAAATTTCGACTCCTTTTAAAGTGCTACTCTGTAGATGAAACTGCATCA